>JAIVGW010000106.1:0-1211 GCA_020201415.1 Lentisphaerota bacterium | reverse complement strand
CGCGCGCGGTAGCCGTACCCGCCGGATCATCCCTGGCGGCATTATGGTCATGATAGTAATGCACCAGCACTTTGTACACGCCCGGGTCGCTGACGGTATCCAACGTGATATTTTCCTCTGTGCCGGTTCTGGTGCAATCGCGATCCAGATAGGGGTTGTCGCGGGAATCGCCGGAAATACCCCAATCAGGATTACGGTTGTAATAAGCGCAATCTCCGGTATAACGCCATCCCGAGTAATTCGCACCGCTGGGAGGGCGCAAGTGCAGGTCAATATCCGATCCTTCCGGCACCCAGCGCAGACGTATGTGGTAGGCGCGCACTTTGAAATTCTGCATATTGCTCAAAAACCCGCCCAGCCCGTCGGCCGGCGGCATACGCGGCGCCACGCTGTTGTAGCCGATCACCGCCCATTGGAACGTGCCGGTATCGTCGGAATGCTCAACAATCGCCTGCCATTCCTGCTGGGGGAAAGTGTATTTGGTATCCCGAATGTCATCCTGGAACGCCAGCAGTTCGGTAAAGTTCCGGTTGGCAATGATCAGGGCGAAACGGTTGTGAGCATATCCCGCCGTCGGATCGCCATTAGGCAGCCAGGAAAATTGTGGTGAGACGCTGCTGGAAACAATATCGCCTTCCGCGGGCGCCTTGAGTTCCGGGCCGATATTATTCATCGCAAAAACCTGTGAGACGCGGAACAAGGCCGGAATATCCATCCCTATAATCCCGCAGACACGGTTGTAGAATTTACCGACATTATCCCATGCTCCGGAATTAAGGATGCCCCAAATGACCTTGGACGACACACTCACATAATCCTGCGACAGCCCTTTGGATGACTGGTCGACGTTGCGATCGCAAAGATCATACAAAAGTCCCATGATGGAGTTTTCGCTGGCATAGCCGTGGCTGCGGGTGGGTGTTTCCAGATCATCCTTGAGGTTGGCATCTTCGGTGTCCTGATAGAAGCGGTTGCCGGAATTGGGTACCCCGGGCAAACCCAGAAGGGTCTGTGCCGGCTGAACCTGGGCAATGATGGCAAACCAGGTGGCAAAGCCTTCCGACCATGCCAGCCGGACGCCCTTATCCTTGCCATGCGCTGGAATGGTGGTTCCGCCGGAATGGCTGCCGCCGGGCGAATTGTCAAACTTTGTGGAAGACCCCTTGTTGGCCAGGAAATGGCCATATTCGTGAAATATCACATCCCAGTCC
>JAIVGW010000334.1 GCA_020201415.1 Lentisphaerota bacterium | reverse complement strand
CGTCAAGCTGGCTACAATTCACGGCGTTAAAGGTTTGGAATTCCGTCATGTTTTTGTTCTCTGGAAGGAGGAACGGGAACATGGAGAAGTATGGATACATCCGGCCGACGGAACGCCGCTATATTTTAACACAAGAGAACGGGCTTTTTTGGCAACCTTGCCGCAATTGGGAATGTGGACTGATAAGAATACCAACGCTGAAGAGCAGGAGCTGCACGAGACCGCGAACTTGCTGTATGTTGCCGCAACCCGTGCCGTCAACACGCTAACATGGGTAATAAAGGCCGACAAGGACGCATGTCTCAAAGGATTCGGAGCAAAAATTCACTGTGCCATGCAAAAACCCATTTCAGGCGCGCAAGACAATGAATTCGGCAAAACATGTGATTACGGCAAGCCCGCACAGAAAACAGAGCCGGATCCGAGCAGCAGCCTGGACCGGCGTTATTTGTCCGGACCGGTTGACCAGGGTGATCCCGACGATATTGATGCTGATCCGGCGCTTTTATCGGCTGAGATTGAAGCCGGCATGGAGCGTGGTTTGCGGATTCATAGCGCACTGGCAAGCCTTACACCTGATCATGAGCTGCCGGATGTCCTGGATATCCCGTCCGCTGACCGTGAATGTCTTGATGAATTCCTGAGCAACCCGAAGGTGGCAGAGATTCTGTCCCGTCCCGGGAAAAAACTTTGCGAGCAGCATATATCAAATAAAAACAGCCTGGGCATAGTGGATCTGTTAATCATTAATGACAAGCTGATCACTTTGGTTGATTATAAAACCGGTTCGCCACGGTCTGATTTGCTCTGTAAGTATCGCAGGCAAATAGCACGCTATCAGGAAATATTGAAGAGTTTTTTTGGTGAGGAGCGGAGCATAGAGAGTTATCTTATGTTCGTTGACGATCCGGAAGTTGTCGTTGTGTGAGCATCTTGTGCCGCTTGCAATCGAAACGGCGCAGAGCCATACTCAAAAGACCTTGTTGTCTTCTTCCACGCGCTGTGAGGTATCACCAGGTGTAGTGTGCTTTGTAGGTGATAAGTTCTTCCGCGTCCGGCGCAAGTTGTACCCGGAACTCAATGGTTTGACTGTCGATTTTGACATACGGATGCGATTGCTCGACAATCTCCCAGTTTACCCATCGATAGAGTTGTTCGACTACACGGATTTCCACGGCTTCTTTTTGCTTGCGGTTACGGACGGAAATTTCAAATGATTCATCGCACCAGTCCTGCGAGGTGTCGATCCTGTAGTCCGTACGCTTGCGGCTGCCTATGAGGTCGAAGGCGTTGCCGGTGTAAACGCGGACGATTTCGTTTCGCGGAGTGTGGTCGATGGTGTTCTCTCCGGTGAATTCCATGAGACCGTCAGAATCACGACGGTAGAATCTGACGCGTCCCTCCGGCAGCGGAATGCCCAGATTGTTGGTTTCGGAATTCTGAAACTCACGCATTACCCAGACCTTGGGGTTGCAAAGAGTGCCGAAGGCGCGATCCTGCCGGATGTTTTCCGGAGAATGGCCGCGATAACTGTTCCAGTCGATCAGGGCACCGTCGTAAACAAAGAGCCTTTCCGAGCGGACTTCGGCCGCCCGGAGGAATTCCACCTGTTTGGTTTCACGATCACGCAGCGTGACTGTGCGATTGAGTGTGTAAAGGTGATATTCGTCAAAATCCTTCTGAGAAACGGTTGGACGCATCCCTGAGCCGACTTGAGCTGCCATGGCTTCCCGCCGCATGCGGTCCTGGTCCTGTGGTTGAATTTTGTTCACATCGCCGGCCATCAGCTTGACTTGCGCGTCCTGAAAGGTCTTGCCGGTCTGATTGTCCATCGTCACCCAGCCCACGATCTCCAGCAGGTCGCCTTCTTCCGGGGCGAGGATATTGTAGTCGGCCTCCCAACCCATGCCGCCGGTCACGTAGGCGATTTCGGCGTTCAAAGGGCCGGGCTGGTCGGTTTCCAGGAGCCAATGCAGGGTTGGCTTCAGAACATAATTGATTTCGGCGTTCAAGGGGCCTGGTTTGTCGGTTTCCATGCGCCACTGCAGGGTCGGCTTCACAGGCGGGTCGTCGGTCAGCGGGGGAAACAGCGGCAGGCCGGGCAGGCTGAACCGGAGCAGTCCGTCAACCTCGATGATCGGCTGGCCGCCGCCGGCCTGCGGGGAGGCGTAGGCCATCTGGCGGGTCCTGTAGTCATGGCCATAGCGCTGCATGCCTGATTGGTGGGGCACGTAGCCGCTGCGAATTATTTTGCCGGTTATAACGTTGGTGCCCTGCAAAAAAGGGATTTCCTTTCCCTCATAGATGGAAAGCAGCAGACCTTGCGAAACGGGATCGGCGCGATAATTCTGTTCCAGAATTTGCAGATTACGCTTGCCGGCCGGATCCCGCAAAATGACGGAGTCGGGTTCCAGATGGGCTGTGATGTCCGTGACAAGGACGTCGTTAATGCCGTTTTTCAGGTCCAGGCGCAACTGGTCGCGCACCACGCCGAAATTCTGATTGTATATTGTTACGGTTGAGGCGGCGTGGATTTGCGCGGCCGCCAGTAACATGCAAAGGCTCATGGTCAAGGGTATGTGCTGCATACGCCGCTCCTTTCTTTTTCATAGCGAATGGCTTGAAATAGCATAACTCATGATGTTGAAATAATAAAACAAAAATTATTCAGCTAATCAGGACGCCATGATTCCGATTGACAGGGTGGGGTGGGCGTTATAGCGTCTAATCGTGTTGCGCTTGATGATTTCGGTGGCGCTGGTTGGCGCGTTAAACCCTGAGGGAACGGATTGGTGTTTCAGGAGGAACTATGCATCATAAAGCATGCTGGTCGGTTTTGTCGTCGGTTTTGCTGTTGAGCCATGTTTGGGCCGCGCCGCAAGCTGCGCCGTCCGGAGCGCCTGAGCTGCTGCCGGTGGTGCGGGAGTTCCAGGAGTTGATTGAGAACGATCCGGAACTGTTCATGCTGTTTACGCAGATGTTTGAACAGATTCCCCGCAGGTTACGTTCTGAGTGATGATCCTGAAAAGGGTTGGTTCGGCCGCGACGCCATGGCGGCCATGCCGACTTTTGTCGAGGATTTCGTGTGCGATCCGTCCCAGCCCCATTACGGCTTTGTTTCCTGGGATGATTTCTTCACCCGCCGGTTCCGGGAGGGACGGCGTCCGGTGGCCGCACCGGATGATGATCGGGTGATTGCCAACGCCTGTGAATCGGCGCCTTACCGTCTGGCATACAATGCGCAGATGCGCGACCGCTTCTGGATCAAGGACCAGCCTTACTCGCTCTATCATATGCTGGCCGGCGATCCGCTGGTGGAGCAGTTCGAGGGCGCCACGGTATATCAGGCCTTTCTCAGCGCCTTGAGTTATCACCGCTGGCACAGTCCTGTCAGCGGAACAATTGTCAAAACGCAGTTGGTGGATGGATCCTACTATGCCGAGACGCGGGCGGAAGGTTTTGATCCCGCCGGTCCCAACGAATCACAGGGGTACATCACCCAGGTCGCCGCCCGGGCGTTGATCTTCATCCAGGCCGATAATCCCGATATCGGGCTGATGTGCTGCATGTTTGTGGGCATGTCCGAGGTTTCGTCCAACGAAATCACCGTTCGGGAAGGACAGCATGTGGCCAAGGGCGATCAACTGGGCATGTTTCATTTCGGCGGCTCAACCCATTGTTTGATTTTCCGGCCACAGGTGCGCCTGGCTTTCGATCTGCACGGGCAGACCCCGGGGCTGCATTCCGGGAACATCCCCGTGCGCGCCCGCATCGCCGTCGTGCGTTCGGGTGCGGAAGACTAGCCTGGATTATTCGCGAGGGGCTGGATCTGCACACAGTCAAAGAAGAACAGAGCTTTAATACAATGGATAAGAGCGTTGACAGCCGCTCCTGACAATGATTTAATGCACAACATCAGTTGTGTCTGATTGTGGCTGTCTTTGACAAGAGTTGGTGATCGGGTATTCGTTGCGGAAAGCATCATATAAAGGAGTGTCTTATGCGTGGCTGGCCGGCTGGGTTACTGTTGTTGTTTGCGGGTATGTGCGCCTGGGTTGATGCGGGCTGGAGCGCACCACTGATCGTGAAGGACGGACAGGCGCAGGCGCAGATCGTCATAGCGCCGGAGCGGCCGCGTATGGTAAGTCTGGCCGCGTTGGAGTTGCAGGACTATCTGGAAAAAGTCAGCGGCGCGCGCCTGCCGATCGTAACGGAGCCCGCTGCCGGCGTTCCGGTCAGCATCTACGTCGGCCAGAGCGCCCATACGGACAAGCTGGGAATCAACGCCGAAGGCCTGCAATACGGCGCGTTCCGCATGGTTTCGGGACCGGACTGGCTGGTGCTGCTGGGTAACGATTTTGATTACAATCCGCCCAAGCCCTACCCTGCCGCTTCTAGCGCCATTCCTGCCGCCCAGGAAGAATTTGACAAGCTCACCGCAAAATACACGGATTCGGCGTGGGAACTGCCCTGGCGCAGCGCCTTCAAGGCATGGTGGAATCCGCGCGACTTCGACAAAATCATGGGCGACCGCTACGGTACTAACAACCTGGCCGTCTGGAACCCCAAGGGCTTGACATGGTCGCGCGATTACTACGCGGAAGGTGTCGGCACCGGCTTCTGGAAGCACGACGAAGGCGGCAGCCTGAATGCCGTCTATGCTTTCCTGCGTTCCCTGGGCGTGGAATGGTACATGCCGGGCGACCTGGGCGAGGTCATCCCTGAAATAAAGACCATTGCCCTGCCGGAAGTGAATGAAACCAGCAAGCCGGATTTCGCCATGCGCTCGTGGTTCTGGTACAACTACGCGGCATTCCCCTTCGACCACACCATCTGGGCCCGGCGGCTCGGTATGAACAATTCATACGAAGTGCTGGGTGACATCGGCCATGCGCACGGGCTCGTCAATATTCACGGGCACAAGGCCATGCGGGAGAAACATCCGGAATACTACGCCCTCTACGGCGGCGTCCGCGACACGGAACACCGCGGCCACGGCACGGCCTGCCATTCCTCCGCCGAACTGGAACAGGAATGCGTCAATTTCGGACGGTTCATGTTCGACCACTACAATGAGCCGCATATCTCGTTGTTCCCGTCCGACGGGTTCAAAATCTGCGGTTGCGAGAAATGCCAGGGCAAGACTGCCTCGGAACTGGTCTGGGGGTTCGTGGACCGCATTGCCCGGGAATTATACAAGACCCATCCGGACCGGATCGTCTCCTGCGGCGCCTACACCAGCTATGTGAAACCGCCGGACAGTATTGAAAAATTCACCCCCAACATGATGGTCGTCATCTGTAATCGGGGCCGGGCGCTATTGGATGATCCCGTGAAATGGGAGGAATACTGGAGCGAAATCGAGGGCTGGAGCAAGAAAGTCGCTCCGGGCCGGCTGATGCGGGGGGATAACAACCGGTTCACGTTGAACGACGGCCGGCCGGTCAAATTCCCGGCCTTGCATCCGCACGCCATGGCTAAAGACATTGCCGCTTTGAAAGGCATCTGCTTGGGTGAATACAGCGAGGAAAGCCAGCACAAGGGCCGTTGGAAGGCCCCGGGGTGCGACCACCTGAACCTGTACGTCCAATCACGGTTCCTGTGGGACGCCGACCAGGATATCGAGACCATCCTGAATGAATATTTTACAGAATTCTACGGGCCGGTTGCCGCGGAAATGAAAGCTGCCTTTACCACCGCCGAACTGGACTTCAATCGGTTGCGTCTGGATACCGGCACCGACCTGAAGGAGGCCCGGATCAACAGCATGAAGGCCAGCGTAGCTTTCAGCGAAGGCCTGCACCAGGCACTGGTCAAGGCCGGCCCGGACACCGTTTACGGTCAGCGCATCCAATTCATTCTGGATGAAATCGTGCCGCTGGCGGATTTGAAGAGCGAACTGGAAACCGCGATCAATGCCCCGGACCCCCGTCAGGATGCGCCCGTGGTGGTGGGCCGTGACGCCGCCGGCGGCAAGTCCCCCGAAACCTACGCGATGAAGGACC
>JAIVGW010000105.1 GCA_020201415.1 Lentisphaerota bacterium | reverse complement strand
CCCGCGCCAGTTGCTCCGCCCGCGCTATACTTGCGCGACGGCCGGACAGCACAGTCTGCTCCGGTGAATTGAAATTGGCCACTTCCACTCCGGCCTCCCCGGCCAGCTGCTCCAGGCGGGCGGAATCCAGACCGATCACGCTCAACATCGCACCCGGCTCGGCTTCACAAGCCTCCTGCATGAAACGCCCGCGCGCCTGCAACACTTCCAAAGCATCAACAAAGGAAATAGCGCCGGCCAGGTGCAGTGCCGTCCATTCACCCAGACTCAGCCCGGCCATGCCGCCGGGCTGGGCCAAGGCCGGCAACCGCGCCTGCAAGGCCCGGGCACAGATGACGCTAACCGTGAAAATCGCCGGCTGACATACGTCCGAACGCAGCAATTCGGTTTCGGGACCTTCAAAACAAATGCGCGCCAAATCAAAACCCAGGGTATCGGAGGCCTGGTCAAACAGGGTCCGCCCATCCGGAAATATATCCAGCAAATCGCGGCCCATGCCCACCGCCTGGGCACCCTGCCCCGCGCACACCAAAGCAATATTCGCCTGCATGTCTTCTCCTTGGTTCACCATTTTATGATCGAAGCGCCCCAGGTAAACCCACCGCCAAAGGCCATCAGTAAAACCAGGTCCCCGCGTTTGAGCCGGCCGGCGGCCGCCGCCTCGTCCAACGCCACCGGCACGGACGCCGCCGACATATTGCCGCATCGATCGAGATTCAGATAATATTTTTCCACGGGGGCGCCCAGACGCTGCCCGATCGCCTGTACAATCCGCAGATTTGCCTGATGCGGAATGATGCAGGCAATGTCATCGATTTTCACCCCGCTTTGCTTCAAAGCCTCATTGGAGGCGTTTAGCATGGACCCCACGGCGTATTTGAAAACCTCGCGCCCGGCCATCTTCAGGTAGTGCAGGCGATCGTGCAAAGTTTGCTCGGAAGTCGGATTGCGGCTGCCGCCGCCGGGCAGGTTCAACAGATGGCTGAGATTGCCGTCCGAAGCCATAACCGTTTTAAGAATGGCATGGGCATCGTGACTTCTCGTCAGGATGGCTGCGCCGGCCCCATCGCCGAACAATACACAGGTGGAACGATCGGTCCAATCGGTAATGCCACTCAGTTTTTCAGCGCCGATGACCAGGGCGTTGCGGAATCCGCCGCCCTCTATCATCCGGCGCGCCGTCTCCAAGGCGAAAATAAAACCGGAACAAGCCGCCTGGAGATCAAAACAGGCCGCCCGACTGGCGCCAAGATGTTTCTGCACGAAACAGGCGGTGCTGGGAAAAAACATGTCAGGGGTAATGGTGGCGACGATGATCAGATCCAGATCAACGGCGGTCAGGCCGGCCTGGCTCAAGGCGCGTTCGGCGGCACGCGCCGCAAGATCCGACGTAGCCTGATCCGCGGCGGCTATGTGGCGTTCCCGGATGCCGGTGCGCGTGGTGATCCATTCGTCGGAAGTGTCCACCATGTCAACCAGATCGGCGTTCGTTAAAATCTTTTCCGGCAGATATGACCCTGTGGCGACAATGCCCACCGGCGCCTCCGGCCCGACGCCATCGCTCCCTGTGCAGTTGCTCACTTTAAACCCTCCACACTCCTGATGATTTGTTCATTCAAATTCAAATTGGCGCAATCGCGTACGGTACGGATGGCATGGAAAATCGCCTGGGGCGATGATGACCCGTGGGAAATGATGCACAGACCGTTCACTCCCAGCAGGGGCGCGCCGCCGTACATTTCCGGATTCATCCGGTCCCGCATGGCCCGCAGCGCGCCGGTCAACATCAAGGCGCCCAGCAGCCGCAGGGGGTTGCGTCCAAACTCCGTCTTGATCCAACGGCCAACGGCGTGCGCGACACTTTCACTGGTCTTGAGGATTACATTGCCGACAAAACCATCGCAGACCGCCACATCGATCTCACCTTCAGGATTGTCGCAGCCTAGGATCTCACGGGCGTAAACCACGCCCATGGCCGCAAACTGCAAAAGCATTTTCGGGTTGCAATCGGTATTGGCGCCGGCATCAATCAGAACAAACGGCTTGCGGGGGGTGGGCATGACAGCGGCAATCGCCGGTCGGTCAATACCGGCCAGGGGCCGCAACTTCAAGGTGGCGGCCACCACCACGGCCCCGGTATTGCCGGCGGAAATCATGCCGCGCACCTGCCCCGCCTTCACCAGGTCCACCGCCCGGCTGATGGAGGAATCCTTTTTGCGGCGGACGGCGTTGGCCGGGGCCTCGTCCATGCCGATCACCTCGGAAGCATGTTGCAAGGCAATGCGCTCGGGGATCTTCAACCGTTGCGCGGCAAAACTCGCCTTGATAGCGTCAGTATTGCCCACCAGAATGATTTTACTGAGCCCCTGCAGCTGCGCAGCGGCCCGGACTGCACCCGCCACCACCGCATCGGGTGCATAATCGCCGCCCATGGCATCAACAGCTATTTGCATATTGTCACAACACCGTTTTTACGCCGATTTTACTCGGCGGTAATGGTCAATACCTGGCGTTCACGGTAATAGCCACAGGCGGTACATACACGATGTGTCCGTTGCACGGCGCCACAATTGGGACAGGGCTTGGCGGCGGGCACGGTGGTGCGGTGCGTCTGCCGGTGCATGCGCACCCGGCTCTTTGATTTCTTACGTTTTGGAACGGCCATCTATTTATCCTCCATATTGCCACTGCGCGCCGGACCGTTTTTTTTCCGGTCCAGCTCAAGATTCAACACATCCCATGCTCCGGCCCAGCCGGGCGGGGTTTGCTCACGACAGGCGCAATCGCCATCATTCAAGTCGGCGCCGCAAACCGGACACAGTCCCCGACAGGATTCCCCGCAAAGCCAATTCGACGGGAAGCTGAGAATGATATCTTCACGGATGTCCGTGGTCAAGTCAATTGACTCATTCCCCGCAGGCATGGGAAAAACCCTGGTGAAGTCACTCACTTCCAGACGACGGGAAAACCATTTTCCGCAACGGGAACAAAGGCATTCCAGCACCACGGTCAGTCGGCCGCGCACCAGTAATTCCCCGCCCACGCATTCCGCGTGCAGATCGCAATGCACATCCGCGGGACAACGCAAAAACGGCTCCCGCTCCAGTTCCAGGAGGGCGCCCGGCATTTCTCTCCGCAAATGCATGGGGCGCTTGCGCAAAGATCCGGAATCAATAATCATGAAGTCCACTTTCCGCGCAGCGCACATTGAACAAAATCCGGCACGAACGAGCCGGTGTCGCCGCCCAGCCGAGCCACCTCGCGCACCAAGCTGGAACTAATATAGCTGTAGGTCTCATTGGGCATCAGAAAAATGGTCTCTATGTCCGGAGCCAGGCGCCGGTTGGTCAGAGCCATCTGGAATTCGTATTCGAAGTCGGAAAAAGCCCGCACGCCGCGAATGATTGCCCCTGCCCGGCGCTGCCGCGCGTAATCCACCAACAGACCGTCAAAACTATCAACTTCCACTCCCGGCATGTCATGCGCCAGCCGACGCGCCATATCCAAGCGCTCATCCAGCGTAAAAAGCGGCTCCTTATGCCGCCCGGGGGATACCGCCAAAATGACTTTGTCGAAAAGACACAAACCCCGCTGTAACAGGTCTACATGCCCCAATGTCAGGGGATCAAATGTCCCTGGATAGATGGCCAGGCTACGCATCCGCCTCCTCCCCGGCCGGCATGCGGCGCAAAACGCTCACACATGTCGCCCCGTATTTTCTGGTACGCCACAATTGCCAGGCCGCGTCATTCGCCGCGGCAAAGTCACCGGCATGTTCCAGCGCCACAAAGGCATTTGACGCCAAGATATCAGCATGCAACAGGGCCGACAAGATTTTTTTTGCCAGCACACCAGCACAATCATACGGGGGATCGGCCAGCACCAGCGTAAAACGCGGACGAACCGGCAGGAGGGCGACCCGTCGCAGAAAGCGCAATACATCGTCGTGCAGACAGACGCAGGCGTCTGCTGCGCCGGCCTGCGCCAACCTGGTTGCCGGGGTCCTGCCGCCGTTGAGCGCCCGCACATTATCGCAGAGCACCTGCCAGACACGATATTGCCGTTCGACCCAGACAACGCTGGTTGCTCCGCGGCTGAACGCTTCCAGTCCCAAAGCACCAGATCCGGCAAACAAGTCCAGCACCCGCGCGCCAGGTAAAGCGGCGGCGAGCATGGAAAAGACCGCCGCGCGCACCCGATCCTGCGTGGGTCGCACCGCCCTCGGCGGCACCTTGATCAAACGACCGCCCAGGTTACCGCCAGTAATTCGCAAAGCCAAGGCGCACCTCCAAAATAACTGCTTGCCATGCGCCGGTCATCGTATATCATTTATCGACATGACCAGCTTGGAAGAACAGGAAACAATGTTGATGGAACAGACCTCGCGGTTGAACCGCGCGACACAGTTTGCGCCGGGAACCGGCGTCGGCAGCCAACC
The DNA here is from genome assembly GCA_020201415.1 of Lentisphaerota bacterium. Taxonomy (GTDB): domain Bacteria; phylum Verrucomicrobiota; class Kiritimatiellia; order JAAZAB01; family JAAZAB01; genus JAIVGW01. The sequence goes on along the minus strand of JAIVGW010000105.1, from coordinate 875 downwards.
CGTGGATCCTGAATTTGAAGAGGTCATCGACAACTTCCGCGCCATCCTGCACAACCGTTGCATACCTTACCCCGTAGCTTACCAGTTTGTCAAGGAACTGGGCCACGGACGGCAGGGAGTCGTTTTCCTGGGCACCCGTCATGGCGCCCGCGGGTGCCTGACGCATCATGCCATCAAGCTCTTCGACCCAAGCATTTATTCAAGCCTGGCCAAATACTGGACGGACATGGGGCGCATCGCCAAACAGATTTCGCTACTGCAACCGATCAACAACATCAACCTCGTGTCGCGCGATTTTTACGAAGAATGCAACGGCATCGGCTACATGCAGATGCAGGCCATTGACGGCATCGATCTGCAGTTTCTGCTCAACCCGAAACAGCTTGAGGAAGCCCGAGCGAATAGCACCGCCGCGGAATGGAAGCGGTTTACCCGCGTGTTGTTCCGCGTGGAAAAGGACCGGGTCAGCCTGCATACAGGCGCGGCCCTGCACATTTTGCGCAACGTGCTGCGCGGGCTGGCGGTACTGCACGACCACGGCTTTATTCACAGCGACATCAAGCCCACCAACATCATGATCGACGCCCAGGGCACCGTCAAGCTGGTGGACTTCGGCCGCGCCGCGCGCATCGGCGAGCGAGTTAACATTTTGCTGGGCAGTCCGCTCTACATGGCGCCCGAAATCCATCGTCGTGAGCCGGGCTTCATCCAATCCGACATTTTCAGCACCGGCCTCCTGGGACTTGAGATGCTGCGCGGCCGGCAGATCACCGAGCATGCCGACTTGAATGAAAACGCCCTGATTGATTTCAAGGACTCGCTGGTCATGCGCCTTGAAGAATTTCTGCCTGAGGAAGTGCTGCGCAACATTGAAT
>JAIVGW010000104.1 GCA_020201415.1 Lentisphaerota bacterium | reverse complement strand
GGTTTACAGTGGCGGCCTGTTCCCACTGGCAACCACCCCAATTCCCCCGCCGCTCATGCTGCCGCCTGGCATGTATTATTTCTATTTTGCCGTTGACCCCATGGACGGTGTGCTCAATTATCCCGGCCCGATGATTGTGCACGACACACTGGAAATCGTAATCGAATAGAATTTTGGAGGGATTTGCATGCCCGCAGAAAGTTCGGCATTGATCGGCCACACCGGTTTTGTCGGTTCCAACCTGGCTGCCGCTACGGATTTCACTGATTATTTTAACAGTAAAAATATCGAAGAAATCCGCCAGCGATCATTCAACCTGGTTGTGTGTGCCGGTGTAGCCGCGGTCAAGTGGCGGGCCAATCAGGATCCCGACGAAGATTTGGCCGCCATTGAGCGACTGCTGGCTCCCTTGCGCACCATCAACGCGGAACGCTTTGTGCTGATATCCACGGTGGATGTCTACCCCAATCCCTGTGGAGTCGATGAAGCCACTGATCCGCATGGAACGGCCAATCACGCCTATGGCTCCCATCGCTTGATGATCGAAGACTTCGTGCGCGAATATTTTAAAAATCATCACATCGTGCGCCTGCCCGGTCTTTTCGGTCCGGGACTAAAGAAAAATGTGATATACGACTTGCTTCATGCGCACCAGTTGGATGTGATCAACCCCGCTTCCGAGTTTCAATATTACAACCTTGCCAGGCTTTGGTCTGATTTGCAGGAAATCATTACCAGGCGGCTACCCCTGGTAAATCTGGCGACCGAACCTCTGGCCACAGCCACGATTATTGAACGCTTTTTTTCTTCCCTGCTGGTCGGGTGCGCACCCTCGCCCTTCAGCCGTTATGACATGCGCACCAGATACGCTGATCTGCGGGACCATTCCGGCTGCTACCTGTATTCCGCCAAAGAAATATTGGAAGACCTGGGGCAATTTATTGCCGGGGAACGCCAGCCTGCCTGACCAATTTTTATCCGGTCATACCACATCAGGAGGATCAACCGCTCATGCAACTGGCCGTCTCAGCCATAGCCTGGCCCGCCGGGACGGAACGGGAGGCCTTTGACCTTCTGTCCGAACACCGGATAACTAACCTGGAATACGTGCCCGCGCGGATCAACGATGCCGACAGCCTAAACGCCAGGTTGCACCCATACGGTTTGAAGCTGGTGGCCCTGCAGGCCCTGCTTTACGGCACAAAAGGCCTGGCGCTTTTTCAAACTCCGGACGCCCGGTCCGCTCTGGACCGGCACCTGCGGTCAATTTGCGTCCTGGCCGGCCAATGCGGTTGCCGGGCGCTGGTTTTCGGTTCTCCCAAAAACCGTCGTTATGATCCAGCCAGGATTTCGCCGGCAGCGGCCAACCTGCTGGCAGTGGATTTTTTTCATGATCTGGGTGAATTCGCCCGCGCCCATGGCACGCTGATCTGCCTCGAACCAAACCCCATGGCCTATGGCGGCAATTTTCTCACCGGTACGCTGGAAACCGCGGATTTTGTGCGCAGGACCGGATCCCCCGGCATCAGCCTTAATCTGGATGCCGGGGCTTTGATGATGAACAACGAACCACCCTCACAAATCTGGCACAATGTTTGCGATATGGTCGGCCATGTGCATTTGAGCACACCTTTTTTAAAACCGCCGGACAATAATTCGCGCCCGGTTCATGCTGAACTGCTGCAGGCCATGCGGCGCACTGGTTATGCTGGTGCAATTTCGCTGGAAATGGCCGCGCCGGACGGGATCGACTGGCGCACACCGTTGCAAAGGGCCCTGACCCATATCGCTGAAGTCTTTAACCTGGAAACCGCCGGCGATGACTGAAACTAATGCGGAAAACCGCGATGAAAAAGGGCAATATGACGCCGTGGTTGTCGGTGGCGGGTTTTTCGGGTGCCACCTGGCATTGGAACTGCGCCGCCGGAGTTGCCGGGTGCTGCTGGTCGAGCAGGACACGGACCTTATGCTGCGGGCCAGTTACGTCAACCAGGCCCGGGTGCATAATGGTTACCATTACCCAAGGCACTTTCTGACAGCCCTGCGTTCCAGGGTGAACTTCCCCCGGTTCGTCGATGATTTTGAAGGCTGTATCGTCAAGGACTTTGACAAATATTACGCCATAGGCCGGCGCTTTTCCAAAACCACCGCCCGGCAATTCCGCGCTTTTGTGGAACGCTTCGGCGCGCCAATCGCCCGGGCTTCGGATGACATCCGCAATCTCTTCAATCCGGTCATGATTGAGGATGTGTTTAGGGTCAAGGAATACGCCTTTGACGCCTTGCGCCTGAAACAAATTATGCGCGGCCGCCTGGAACAGGAAGGCGTGGAGATCCTGCTGCGGCACCGGGCGGAAATGTTACACCGCGAAGGCGCTCAACTTGCACTGACGCTCTCCGGCGGCCAGGGTCGGACCGACATACAGGCCAGGAGAATATTCAACTGCACTTATGCCAATCTTAATTGCTTGCTGAACAATTCCAACCTGCCCTTGCTGCCGCTTAAGCACGAGATCACGGAATTGTGCCTGGTGCAACTCCCGGAACAACTCCGTGATATCAGTGTGACCGTCATGTGCGGTCCCTTCTTTTCCTTCATGCCCTTCCCCCCCCTGGGCCTGTCCACTCTGTCGCACGTCCGCTATACCCCGCATTGTCATTGGTACGACCAGCCCGGTGATTACATTTCACCTTACCAGCACTTGCAAAATTACCGGCGTCGCAGCAGTTTCCCAGCCATGTTGCGTGATACGCAACGTTATCTGCCGGCGCTGGCTGACTGTCGCTACCACGATTCACTCTGGGAAGTTAAAACCACCCTGCCGGCCAGCGAGCTGGATGACGGACGCCCTATTCTTTTCGCCCCCGACCATGGAGTGCCGGGGCTGACCTGCGTCATGGGCGGCAAGCTGGATAATGTTTATGACGTGGCCCAGGAATTGCAGGGCGCTATTTAAGGGTGTAAGACAAATATTTTGATATGATGGAGTCTCTTGCAAAACCCCACGGGCTCGTTCATCTTCGGCTCACCGAGACGGTTCGCCCTACCCGTTGCGGCAGCAATCCGGGAAGGTAGGGCGAGGCGTCTCGCCGAGCCGCTGGGTTTTGCAAGAACCTCATATATCTGTCAAAACACCCAATATTCAAAGAAATCCTGACACATATCGAAATTTCTGTCCGACACCCACAATTTAGTTTGGCGTTAAAACCGCATTGCCATTCCATAGCAAAAGATTTATGATGCAGCTTTTTAGAAAGTGATGAGTTCAGGGGCAAGAAAATATTTCAGGACTGAACGCTGAACAACTGAACACTTTCAGTGAAGCTGACTAGCAATCTGACGGCCTGCACACAACAGGCGCAACCAGGATCACAAGACATGCAGGACATTTTTATAAGTGTAGTCATTCCCTGCCGCAACCCCGGTG
>JAIVGW010000333.1:5225-7543 GCA_020201415.1 Lentisphaerota bacterium | reverse complement strand
ATAGATGGCCGTCGAACGAACCTACACAGATGCTGCCGTCCGGCATCACGGCCGGTGAGGACTGGATGCTTCCGCCTGTCCGCCAAACCTGTTGCGGCGGCACGGCATGGCCTGAATTACGGGCATTGGCACGGAATTTGGGCCAGGGCGTTTCCGCAAGGGCGGCATCTCCGGTCAGAGCGAAAAACTGATTACCCATGGAGCCGATGTAAATCGTGCCGTCATTGTCCAGGGCGGGCGAGCCGTTGATGGCAGCGCCCAGATCCCATACGCGGTTGGTGGCGCCGTTGGGGTTGAAGGAGTAAAAGCGACCGTCGGTTGATCCGACGTTGATTGTGCCGTTGGCGGCTATGGCTGGCGAGGAGCGGATGCTGTCGCCGGTGTTCCATACGGCATTAGTGGTGCCGTCGGGGGCCAGGGCGAACAGGCGGCCATCGGTGGTCCCCACGTAGATCGTGCCGTTGGTGCCGATGGCGGGCGATGATTCAATGGCGGCGCCCAACTGCCAGACTTGGCCGGTGGCGCCATCGGGCAGCATACAGTAAAAATTACCTGACAGATCGCCAATGTAAGCACGGTCTGCATTGTCCAGGGCGGGCGAGCCGTTGATGGCGCCCTGGGTCCGCCAGACCCGGCTGGTGGTGCCGTTGGGGTGAAAGGCGTATAGATTATTATTGCTGTCGCCCACGTATATCAGGCCGTTGCGGCCAATTGCTGGTGAAGCAGCAATAGCGCCGGAGGTCTGCCAGACCTGCCCGGTGCTGCCGTCGGGCAGCAGCGCGTAAAGCCGGTTGTTGAATGTGCCGACGTAAACGGTGCCCCCGGCATCCACGGTTGGCGAACTCCAGATGAAACCGCTGACATTCCAGGTTTGCGCGGTATCGCCGTCGGATGTCAAAGCATAAACCCGTTGTTGAAAGGTTGCCGCGTAAATTAATCCATTATGGCCGATGGCGGGCGATGCCATGACCGGCCCGTTCAGTGTCCAGACCGGCCCGGTAGCGCCCTGCGGGGTGAAGGCATACAGGCGGGAGTCATCGCAGCCGATATAAATTGTGCCATCATCGGCCTGGGCTGCTGAGGACTGGATGCCGGCGCCGGTCTGCCACACATGGTTGGTAATGCCGCCCTGCCAGGCCCGGGCCTGCGTTATCAGGCAGGAGCAAAACAGCAGGACCATGGTGTAATGCCCAAAATAGCGGTAGAACATGTGCGTCTCCTGTGAATTTGTTGACCAGTAATCGCAAGCGGCTGAGTTGGATTATTAAATCTTAATAATGTAATAGTATCAGATCAAAATCATTTCCGCCAATGCAATTGTTGTATATTGGACTACGTGATCAATAGTCCGTAATCACGGAAACCCGGCAACTTCACGTTGTTTTGCGTGCGTGATGTAGCTGAAAATATGGATGGCCGTGGAGCCGTTGCCGGACGTTCTGAGTCCAACCGCGGCGCCAGTAGGCGCGTCAAGGAACACCTGGCGTTGCCGGCCCAGCATCTGGTCTATGGCTGCCAAGATTTCATCTTGCGCCGCATACCAGCGCGGGAAATACAGGGGTGGCGTGGACATGATCTCGTTGATCTGGACTTTGGAAGACCCGGCCATGGGCAGGCAGGCGATGGTTCCAGCTCCCCGGCGCTGCATGGTTATATGCTCGGGACGTTGGAACCGGCTGACCCCGGTCAGATCACGGAGCGCGAATTCCAGGCGGGTGCGCATGCGTTCGTTGTAGAGTCCGGCATTCCCCAGGATCATGACCAGGCCGCCATTTTCCACATAAGTGGTAATAGCCGCGGCCTCGGTATCGCTCATGGCGGCGATTTCCGGCATGATGATCAGGCTGTAGTCGCCGGCCTTTTCCGCAAAATCCTCGGAGAAGAGGATGTTGTAAGGCAGACCGGCGCGCTGCAGCATTTCCTCCGCGGCATGCAGGGCGGTCCAGGATGCTTCCCCGTTGAACGCCAGGCTGGTGCGTTGCTGCAGAATGGCTATATTGGCAAGATTGTGTACATCGCCAAATGCCGGCAGGGAATGAATGAATTTAAGTGTTTTTTCTGTGGCCGCCAAGACGGTCGGATGTTCGAAATACATGGTCAGGAGATCGTCCGGTGTCGCGCACATGTGTTCCGGGCGCGCGCGTACGGCCCAGAGCATGCCCTGGGCGCCGCCGAAGGCCGTGGCTTCGAACAGGACGCGGCGGATGTCGTCCTCGTTGGCCGGGAATCCGTTATAGTCGGTGGTGTAGGTTGTGCTGTCGAAGTTCTCATGGCGCCAGCCGCCGGGGATACCCAGAGCGCCGCAGGCCTCGCAGGAG
>JAIVGW010000333.1:0-5056 GCA_020201415.1 Lentisphaerota bacterium | reverse complement strand
GCCAGTCCCGGAATAGTTTTTGGCAGATTGCACAGCGGCAGGGCGTAAGATAGTTGTTGTCGATCCAGATGCCGTCGGCGCCCCGGTGGATGGCATCGCTGAGCAGCCCCTTGAAAAATTCCATGAATTCCGGTTGGGAATGGCAGGCCGTTCGGCGCCAATAGCCAAAGCCTTTGTATCCGCCGTTAAGTTGCACGGCCCAGGTGGTTTGCGGGAAAGTAAAGGCTTCCTGCAGGATATTCTGATATTGCAGGTAGGGGATGGATACGATCCCGCGCGCCTGCAGGAATCCTGTCATGCGTTCAAAATCGTCGCGTTCCTGCTGCTCGATCCGCTCGTTGCCGCCCAGCGAGAAGGGCAGGATGACCAGGTTGACGCCCAGCTTGGCGAACTTGTCGGCCGTGGCCTCCGACATTACCCGGTCGTACCATTGATCGTACCACAGGGCCTCGCCGGGAATGGCGCCGCCGAACCGTCCGCCGCGTTTTCTCAGCTTGGAAATACCCCAGGCGGCCACCCAGACGATGGGCTTGGATCCGAATTTTTTATATAATTTATTGTTCATATTGTCTCCTGCCAATCCATGTTTTGCAGCACTTCATACAACCGCATGACATCGTCGCGTGGAATATCGGGGATGGCGTCCGATGTGACCGCCAGCAAGAAAGGCGTCTGAAGCAGTTCCGGGTAGATCATTTCACGCAAGGTGTTCTGAAGGGTTGCACGGTCTTTGCCAACCCATAATTGGGCATTCAAACGGCCCATGATATAAAAATCCGGCTTAAACTTACTGCGGATCAGACGATAGGGTGTGTCGCCGACCGGCGGCGGTGTGGCTGAGTCGATGCCATCCATCTCGGTGAGCAGAAAACAATCCAGCAGGTCCCGCAACAGGCCGCACATGTGGACATTCAAACGTTTATTGTGCTGATGCGCAAGACGGGCGTACGCCCGGATGTGGGGCAGGGTGAGTTGTCGGTAATATGCCGGCGAGATCATACTTGAAGATGTATTCTCTCCCCAGTATATGTTCGATGCGGAAGGGAAAAGCGATAATCCCAATTGCAAGCGTTCCAGGCACCGCTCCTGCATCGTGTTGAGCAGGGTGGCCATTGCGTCGGGCGCGTCCATGAGAAAATAATAAAAATTCTCAACGCCGATATCGAACTGGAGCAGTTGCTGCACGGGCGACCAGTTCAAACCAATGGTATCGATTTTTTTCTCATCACGTTTTTTTAACCATTCGGCATTCCGGGAAAAGTGCATATGGGAATGAACATAATTCCATACATTCAAGTCCTCCATTGACTTAACCGGATATTCGTTGAAGTGGTTTTCATGGCGGCGTCCGGTCACGGTGCCGACCGGCGTCTGCCAGGTGAACACATCGTGCTCGCCGTCCTCGGTTTCCGTGTACCGGATGTTTTCGTATTCGGTTTTATACCACCCCGGCGACCGGTCCTTCTGTCGTATTGATTTTTTATCACAACTAGACGATCGCAGGAATTGGCGGCCGTTGCGGGTGTGGAAGTTGTCATCGGAAGGCGGCTGATGGCTGCCGAATGTTTCCAGTCCCCAGACCAAACCGTTGGCCGGATGCCCGTTACGGATGTCATAGGGACTGGCTGGTTTTTTTTCTGTTACTATGCCGGCAGTATTATCTTGTGATGGCGTCATGATTTCATCCTTGTATAAAAAAATTAAAAGCCTTTCAATCCGTATCCAGGCGGGTGTTGATCCCCACCGTGCCCCGGGGCAGTTGGGCGATTTCCCCTTCGTAATTAGACCAGTCCACGGTCCAGGGCTTGCGCCGCCGGAATTTCTGCTTGAACTTGTGAGAGAGCACATCACGCGCTTCGAGGCTGGCGAGGCAGGCGCGGGTGCAGCCACCGGCGCCGCAGACCGCCTTGCCGGCGCCGTAAACCTTGGGTGGGGCGTTGAAGAACGGCGAGATGTGGTTGGGGCGGAAGCGGTCGGAGCCCTTGATATAATGACCAGTGCGGTCGGGGTCCTGCGATTCCTCGGCGCCGCGGAAGGCCACGTCGCAGGCATCGAGATCGATCTCGCCCCATTCCAGTTCGTGGCCGGCGACAGTGACCTTGACGCTGCTGGTGGCGCTGATGGCTTGTCCCGGACAAGCGCGGACACAGGCCATGCATTTATTGCAGAGTTTGGGGCCGCTGTAGATCGGGTCCGGCTCCAGGTCCATTTCCGTAAGTACCAGTCCTACGCGCAGGGCCGGCCCGAATTCCGGCGTGATCAGCATTTTGCTCCAGCCGATTTCACCCAGGCCGGCGGCAAACGCCGCCAGGCGCAGGTGTACCATGATGTCCGGCGCTGGCTTGTCCGGCGCGACGGGTTTACTGAAGCCGGTGCGCAAACGGCCTTCATTGTCAATCGCGCGCCAGTCACTCTGGTGGCCCATGGGAAAGGCTTCATACCCCATGTCTTCAATGTAGCGTGAAAGATTGACCACGGCCGACGGCATGAAAACGTAGGTAATGCCGCCGTAGCCCATGGATGAATAATTGCTGAAAAATGTGCCTTCCTCGATCCCGCGCAGTGATCCGCGCAGCACGCGGAAGCCCACCACGATGCAGGACTTGGCCTCGGGCATGATATAGCGCGGATCCATCTGCTTCGGGGCGTTGTCGAAACGGTCCATCGAGGCAATTCCCACCAGGTCGGCGCCCAGGGTTTTAGTGTATTTTTTTATTTCGGCGGTGAGTTCCGCCCGGGTTGGTTCGGTGTATGATTTGGGTTGCATGCTGTGTGCTCCTTTTGTGTTTGATGAAATGTGATGCAGGATAAGGGATACAGGATGTAGGATGCATTTTGAATCTTGCGACCTGTATCATGTATCTCCATAATGTTACCATTCCCTGACGCGCTCGATTAAATCCTTGGGATAACACCCCGCTGTCTTGTGACCGGCACCCGGACGGGCAGGGCCCTTGTTGATGGCGTACGGATATTGTTCATCGCATGCCAGTGGCATGATCTTTTCAACCCAGAGGGCGCGCGCGCGGTCTTCCAGGGTTTTATCCTTGGTTTGGCTGAACTCGATCATCAACGCGCGCGCCTCGGTCACCCATTGCGCGTAGTCCAGTCCCAGGCGGACGAACTTGACACGTTCACGGTATTGCTCCGGTGCGTCCGCTACGGCCTTGGCCGCATGGTCGAGAATGGCGTAGGCCTGATCGAAAAACACCTGGTCATGCCCAGTGTTCCCAGACCATGTCAATGTAGATGCCGATGCAATGGTTGTCGGCCGCGAACCGGATGTCCTTGATGGTCTGCTTGACCGGGATGTCCGGCATGGACGACATCTTGCGCGACTTGTTGGGTCGCCAGAAAATATTGGGCGCCACTTTGGCCCAGGCCGCGAACTGGTCGCGATGCGGCGTGGCGTTGGTTGAGGCGGTGTCCGTCGCGTAGGGGCGTGTCAGAAAATTCGCCACGTTAACGATCAGCACATTGTCGTCCGGAACAGCTTCGATGGGTGCCGGGCGGGAATGGCCGTAGGCCATGATCTTGACATAATAGTCCTTGTCCGGATATTTGGCCTTCAACATCCGGCCCAGCGTATTGGCGAGGGTCACCTGGCGGTCGGCTAGGGCGACGTACTCCTGGTTCAGGCCCGACCAGTGGAATATACGGAGTTCGCCGTCCGGATGGTCCCAGGCGCGGCAGTTTTCGCAGACGCAGTAGCCGCTGGCCCAACTGTCGTTGGCGGAGGCATCAAAGACTGTTTGCACCGGGTTTTCTTCCAGTTGCCGGGCGACTTCCGCCATCCATTGGTCCCAGAGTCCGGGATTGGATTTGCACATCTTGGTGGTATTCGGCGAGGGGAACCCGCTGCGGGTGCCGTCCGGTTGCAGTGCAAAATATTCCGGGTGGTCTTCGTGAAAACGGTTCCACCAGGTGCCGAAGCCATGTCCGCCGCCGACAATCAGCGAGTCGAGCTGCAGTCGCTGCAAGCGTGTCCAGTCATGCGAGCGACCATAACTTCTGTTCCGGCCCAGCCGGGAATAATTGAAGATACCGCCCCGGGACCGGATTTGCGGGTGGTAGCGGTACTCGAACGGCGCGAAGGCCAGGGTGTCCTTTCTGATGATGTCTTCGCCCAACTCGCCCGGCCAGATCCAGCGTACGTCGAGGTAATCCTGGATGAAGGTGTAAACGGCATTGGCCGTGCCGTATTCGTACTGGAATCCTTCAATCACGTTGCGGCCGTCGGTGATGACCATGTGGTCTGGATCCCAGCGGTCGCGGCCGGCGATTACGAGGTGGTTGCCGTCGCAGGCAACCAGGATTTCCTCCGGGTTCCGGAAATTGAAATCAATTTCCGCAAACAGCTTGTCCAGATGGGGTTGATAGCCGACCCAGATGGCATGTTCCGGTACAGGGTCGGGGCAACCCTCGATCACGTCCGGTCGCGCACCGCTGACCTTTTCGATGTAGTCGGACAGCTCGTCCGCCGCTTGCCGCGTCAACGGCGGGGCGTCCTGGAAGACCACGATCGGTATGGGGTCGGCGCCATTCTTGACCAATACAAGTTCCGGTCCGGCGGGCGCCTTGGGCGCCATGGCCATGGTCATTCCTGTGGACCAGTATCCGCACAATGCCCCGCAAACCAGTAGTTTTAATGTTTTAGATGTGTGCATGCTTCTGTTCCTTTCGGTTTGTGTTTTGCCAGGTGTTTTTTATTTGAAATATCCATACGGGTTCGACCCCATTGGAGCCGGTTCCGCGCGGCGCGGTACAAACAAGCCTGCCCCCAAAACGGTCTGTTCCGGAATGTACTGTTTTTTGGCATGGCTCATGATCGGGTCAGGTATTTCGGTAGGGACGCACCTCCGGGGCGTCCGCGGACGGCTCGGAGAGCCGTCCCTACCTGTCACGCGCCCTGCACCGTTATTAAACTGCGGTTGGATCAGTATGATCATGGTGTAGTTACCTTGCCGATTCCATCAAAAACGCCGCTTGCTGCGCCGCCAGTTGACGGAAATCCACGCGGGCCAGTTTCGGGTTGGGAAAGCCCGCCAGTTTTGGG
>JAIVGW010000103.1 GCA_020201415.1 Lentisphaerota bacterium | reverse complement strand
CCGGCTACAAAATCTTCTATACGCCATTTGCCAAGCTGTACCACCATGAATCCAAGACACGCCGCGCCCAGGAGGAGAACCATGAAAAATACACCATGTTTACCAAATACGCCGGTCCATCACTGATGATCGATCCGCATTACCACACAATGGTTTCGCCATGCAAGTGACCTACGCGCGTTTCAACCGGCATCGTCTGCCACGTTTTCAACTGGCCACCATGATCATGCGGGACTCCACCCGTTTACTGGTGCGCAAGACCGCGCTGACCGATGCCGCAATCGGTCACCTGCGGGGCATGCAGTCCGCCCACGATCTGCTGGAGGCGCAGCGCGCTTCAACCGATATCGCCCTGCCGCGCATCCTGCAAGCAACCGGAGCAATGATCGACTTCGAGTTTCTTCCGTTTGCCAGTGTCGATCAACTGCTTTTCGAAGCTTTTCATGAGCGGCAGGCCGCGGCTTTTCGGGATATTCTGGATGATTACGCGAATATTATCGCCACGGCGTTCGGCTCGGCGGCTCATCCTCAAATCGGCGATGAATTGCGGGAAATTTTTGGTGCGGATATTAAGCAACGTTTGGATGCCGTTGACTGCGGGCCCTGTGCCCCAGTGGCCTTTCTTGACCCGGTGTTCGAGAATGTGCTGGTGGATGGGAGGCGCAGAATTTTCATCGATAATGAATGGGTGTTGCCCGGCGCCCTGCCGGTAAATTTCATGGTTTTTCGCGCGTTATATTACTTCTACAGAGTGAAATATTCCGATTTCAATATTGACGCCTGCGTCAGTCTGGATGAAATGCTTGAGCGCTACCGCATATCCGCCGGGCAGTCGGAACTCTTCCAAGCCATGGATGATGACTTTCAGGCCCATGTTTTCGGTCGGGAACGTTGTTATCGCTACCGCGAGCGTTATCTCAAATTTGGACATCCCACGGTGGACTCAATGGAGAAGACCATTGCCCATCAGCGCGAGGTGGTGATCGATTTGCATCGCCAACTTTCGGCTCTCCAGAACACTCCGGAATGGCGGCTGATCAGCATGGCGCGCAACTTGATTGCACCCGTCGGCAGCCGTCGGCGCCGCCTGATCCAAAAGATTGTGCTGCAGCGCGGCACACCCAGGCATCCGCCGGAATAAAACGGGAATAAAACTGATCTTTTCAGGGTTGAATTCAGCACAGGGTTGATGTCCATGTCAAATCAAACATGCATGGTTACCGGATCATCCGGGCTGATCGGTTCAGCGGTTTGCGAGTATTTTCATGACCGGGGTTTTGCGGTCAACGGTCTCGACAACAACCAGCGCGCCGTTTTTTTAGGTTCTGAAGGTGATACCCGTGCCAATCAACACCGTCTGGAACAGTCATTACCGGGGTTCCGCCACCACGAGCTGGATATCAGAGACCGGCAGGGCGTCATGGATCTCATAAGGCAACTGCGCCCCGCGGTCATTGTCCATACAGCGGCCCAACCTTCGCACGATCGCGCCGCGGCTATTCCCTTTGATGATTTCGACACCAATGCCGTCGGCACCTTGAATCTGCTTGAGGCAACCCGTCGTTTTGCCGCCGAAGCCCCCTTCATCCACATGTCCACCAATAAGGTTTATGGCGACCGCCCCAACCTTATTCCATTGCAGGAAGAGGAGACCCGCTGGGACTACGCCGATCCGGCTTACCGGCATGGGATTGCCGAGGATTTTCCCATCGACCAGTCCACACATTCGCTCTTCGGCTCATCCAAGACGGCCGCGGATATCCTGGTCCAGGAATACGGACGTTATTTCGGTATGCCCTGCTGCTGTCTGCGCGGGAGCTGTCTGACGGGCCCGTGGCATGCCGGGGTGGAATTACACGGATTCCTGAGCTACCTGATCAAGTGCAATCTGGAACAGCGCGAATATCACATACAGGGCTACAAGGGCAAACAGGTGCGCGACAACATTCACTCATCGGACGTGGCGGCTTTTATTTTCGGGTTTTATCAAAATCCGCGGGCCGGGGAAGTTTATAACCTCGGCGGCGGACCAGCCAATGCCTGTTCCATTCTGGAAGCCTTCACCATGACGGAACAGATTACGGGCCGGCCGATGCGCCATAGCTACCATGATCAACACCGCATTGGTGATCATATTTGTTACTACAGCAATTTAAGCAAGACGCGCGAACATTACCCTGATTGGCAGGTGCGCATTTCCCTGCGGCAAATTATGGAGGACTTGGCGCAATCCTGGCAAACGCTTCTGCACAGGCCCAAGCTAGTTTGAATAACGGCATCCAATGATTGGCCGGCCCGACCCCGCCCCAATTCACCAACAATCACGTTCAAGATCCCGCGTCATAGAGACAGATACTCAAAACGCGTTCGGCGCTGTCCGGGTGGTGGATGCGCCAGACCCGCACTTGCCTTGGATGCGCTTCTTCCGTTATCAGCAACTCATCACTGAGGATAATGGAGTCTGGCGGGTCAGATTTTATATTTCCGTCGATCACGTTCAACCAAGCCCGGTACATGCCGCAACGCAGCGGCAGTTCCAGAACGGCCCGTTGCTCGGCGCGTAAAATCAAACTCTGGGCGCCAAAAAGAGCTCCCAGCATGATTGCGGCCACCATAAGCGCCACCAGAACTTCAAGTAGAACAAAGCCGTTGCGCATATTACAAGTCCAGGCTGGAAATATCGGCGGCTTCGCCTTCGCCGCCCGGTTCCCCGTCCGCGCCGTATGATAAGACTTCACAGGGCGTCCCCTGCCGTCCTGGAACCAGATAAATGTAAGGATTGTTCCAGGGATCAAATGGAACCTGGCGGCTGTCGATGTAACCTTCGGCAGGATAATGTTCCGGCACAGGCGGTCGCACAGGCCGCACGCACAAGGCTTCCAGGCCCTGGGCCTGTGTCGGATACTGGCCCTGATCCATACGATACATCTGCAGGGCCTGCTTAAAAGTGCGAATCTGCAACCGGGCCGCGGCCACCCGGGCTTCACCAGGTCGATGTAAAACGCTTAATCCCACCACACCCACCAGAATGGATATGATCACGATCGTCACCAACAGTTCAATAAATGAAAATCCAGAATTATTTCGCATATCAGCTCCCCGCGCGCATCCTTGCCGCGCGCCGTTTTATTATATTATATACTCCGGCAGGCGCAGGCGCAACATGTTAAGCGCGCTCAAGGCCGCGCGGCGCCGGACCATGGCGCGTTGACCGGGGAAAAAGCAATGCTCGGCCCAGGTCCTGATCCCGCCACCATAACGCAGGCTCAATCCCAGCCAAACCGTGCCCAGGGGTTTTTCCGGTGTGCCGCCGGTCGGCCCGGCAATCCCCGTCACCGCCAAAGCGCAATCGGCATTACCCATTGCAAGCGCGCCTTCGGCCATTTAGCCGCAGCGTTTCCGGCGGCACCCCTAATTGGGCAGTCTTCATGGCATTGTCATAAACCACCCAACCACCAAGATAAAAATCGCCGGCGCCGGGCAAATCGGTCAACAGCGCCCCAATCAGCCCCCCCGTACAGCTTTCCGCCGTGACCAGCCGCCGCCGTCCGACCCGCAGCAGGTCGCCCACCGTGCCGGCCATGGTGGCATCATTCATACCGAAGACCGCACGCCCCAGGCGCCGGCAGACCTGGCCCACCGTATCGTCCAACGCGCGGCGATCAGCCGGACCGTCGCATATCACGCGGATGCGCACCATGACAATACCGTCGGCGACATTGGTGCCGACCAGCGGGTTGCGGCGGCGATCCATCAGCTCGCCCAGGATTTCCCCCACCTGTGACTCGCCTATCCCGAAAGTCCGGATACATGCGGTCAAAATGGCCCGGCTGCTTTCGCGTTGGAGTCGCGGTGCAAGATGATGATCAAACATGACCTGCATTTCCCGGGGCACGCCGGGAAAAACAAAAATCATTGCTCCTGCATGGTGTGCCAGGATCCCGGGAGCGGTTCCTTCCGAATTATCCAACGATATCGCCGTGCGTGGCAACAGCGCCTGGGAGAGATTGGCCGGACTCATACTGCGGCCTCGTTCGCGAAAATATTGCTCGATTCTGTCGCGGGCCGGTGGATACATCACCAATTCCGTTCCCAGAACTTCAGCCAACGCCTCCCGTGTCAAATCATCCGTGGTGGGTCCCAGACCGCCCGTGGCAATAACCAGCGGCGCCTCCCGGACTGCGCGGCGCATGGCGGACGCAATGGCGGCAGGGTCATCCGGCAGCGCCTGGTGATCAACGGTCATAATACCAAATTCCGCCAGACGCATGCTCAGCCAGGCAGCGTTGGTGTCGGCAATCTGCCCCAGAACCAGTTCATCGCCAATCGACAAAATAATTGCTTTCATTCAAACTCCAATACGCGCCAGGCAATCCAGTCCAGCGGCAGATTATCC
>JAIVGW010000332.1 GCA_020201415.1 Lentisphaerota bacterium | reverse complement strand
GACCCGGACAAAGTTATCTGGGATGTGTCAATTTCAGTAGAAAAGCTCCCGTAGTTTTATTACTTTAAGCCATGGCCCGACAAATATCCGCGACCGCTCTTGCCGCTATTTTTGCCCAATCGACAGAACAGGTATTTCTGACGCTGCTGGAGATTTCTCACCCGTCGCTGCAAATCCCGCTTCGATTTGTCAATAATACCAAGCAGATTACGCACGGCGGTAATATTTACTATCCTAGCGCATTTGATTTCCGGCTGCCTGACGACGTAGAAGACAATGTGCCCTCGGCGCAGATTACCCTGGACAATACGGACCGACAAATCGTGTCGGTTATCCGGGAGCTGCAAACCGCGCCGGATATTACTGCCAAAATTATACTAGCCGACAATCCGGACGTCATTGAACTGGGGCCGCTGGAATTCAAGCTTAAAGAAGCATCTTATGACGTATTCCAGGTAACCGGCGTCCTGTCGTATGAAGAGGATTTTTTAAACCAGGTATACCCGCGTTTTACTTTTAACCCAAGACTGACCCCGGGGATTTTTTAATGGATCTTGACGCATATATCGGCATTCCGTTTACCAGCCGCGGCCGGGATTTTTCCGGATGCGACTGCTGGGGCCTGGTAGCTTTGTTTTACCGGTACGAGTTTGGGGTTTCTTTGCCGGCGCTGCTGACCTACCGGGATATTAGCGACCGGGGCGGTATCGGGCGTACTATTGCCGGAGAAAAACCAAATTGGGAAGCGCTGAACCGGGACACCGATCCGCTGACCTTCGGCGATGTTATTGTCATGAATATCCGGGCCCGGCAAACGCATGTTGGTATTTACATCAGCCGAGGGAAAATATTGCACACACTTGAGAACGTCGGCTCGTTTATTGCCAAATTAAATACAAGCCCCTGGTTTAGCCCCGGGCGAATAGAAGGAGTTTACAGATATGCATAATCCGATTGTCCATTGTTTACTAAACCCGATTACACGCAAAAGCGTCAGCGCGGAAGTTTCTCCGGGCAAACGGGTCAGCGAACTTTTTTCGCTGCCGGACAATGCTCTGGTTTCAGTCAACGGTATTCCGGATGCGGACCCGGTACTGGGCCCCGGCGATATTGTCAATATTGCGTTAGTTCCGCAAGGCGGCGACGACGGAAAAAACATTGCCCGGACCGGGATTCTGATTGCGGCGCAGATTGCGGCTGCCGCGTTGACCCAAGGCATGAGCGTCTGGGCCCAGCTCGGTATCCGCACGGCCGTAGCTATCGGGTCGTCTATTGGTGTGAACGCCTTAATTCCGCCGGTTGGAATAGGCGCGGGCGCAACCAGCCGCCAAGAAGAATTTCAACGGCTCGGCTCGCTCACCGGAGCCCGCAACCGGATTCTTCCGTATAACACCATTCCGCGGGTTTACGGCAAGCGAAAAATATTCCCGCCCATGAGCGCCCGGCCGCATACAGATATTGTGGCGAACGAACAGTTTTTGAATTTACTTTTTAGCCTGGGCCCGGGACCGCTTCGGCTTTCCGAGCCAAAAATCGGTGACACGGTTATCGGCTCGTTTGATACCGATAACAATTTTACCAGCAACGGAAATTTTGATGCCGTTCTGGTTGATGTGGCCGAATCCCCGGGGCTTTATGCCAACCAAGTTTCTGAAGAGGCCGTAGGGGTCAACCTGGACGCCCTGGACGATCAGGCTATCCGGACCACGGAATTGAACACCGATCGCCTTGGAATAGACTTTGTTTTTCCGCAAGGCTTGTTTTCAGTAACCAATGAAGGAAAGACTAAAGCGGCCTGGGTCAATTTTCAATTGGAAATGCGGAAAACCGGAACCACCACCTGGGAGCTGATTGATAACGAGATTCTGCCTACGGATATGGAAAGCGGGTTTTTCACTAAGCTCGTGCGGGTTTCCCAAGGCCTGTACCGCGCCACATCCCAGGCACGGGAAACACTGCGCGTAGGATTTTCGCTTGAAGTAAAGCCCGGGCAATATGATATTCGTGTCACCCGAAAAACGGCCGACGGCGAAGGGTATTCCATTACGGACCCGGCTCAAGTTTTTGATGCTGCCACATTTACAACTTTGCGGTCAACAACTTACGAGAAACCGACTGACATGCCCGGGGTTGCGCAGCTGGCCATGCGCATTAAAGCCACCGACCAGCTCAACGGTATTTTGGATACGTTTTCTGTTGTGGCCGAGTCCGCGCTCCCGGTTTATGACGGGGCTGCTTGGGATCAGCCGGTATTTGATCCGGCAACAGGCGCGGGAACCGGCGGGGTATACAGCTCCAATCCGGCCTGGGCCATTGCCGATGTTTTGACCGGCGATCAGAACGCCAAGAAATTAGACCTGGCTCGCCTGGACGCAGACTCTTTTAAAGATTTTGCAGATGCCTGCACGGCGACCGAGCGCGAATGCAATATTGTGTTGGATTCTCCGCGCACGGTTCTGCAAACTATTTCGCTAATTTCTGCCACCGGCCGCGGGTCGCTGGCTATTCAGGACGGCCAATACGCAATTATTCAGGATGTTGCCGAAACTATCCCGGTGCAACATTTCACGCCTCGGAATTCATTTGACTTCAGCGCCGTCCGGTCGTTTCCGGATGTGCCGCATGCGCTCCGGGTGAATTTTATAAACCCGGATAAAGACTGGCAGACCGATGAGGCCATTGTTTATGACGACGGTTATTCCTTTGACGGGGCCAATCCGGCCACCATATTTGAATCGATTGATCTGGAAGGCGTCACCAGTTACGACCAGGCTTGGAAAGAAGGACGCTATCGCCTGGCAGAAGCCCGGCTGCGGCCCGAACGCTACTCCTTCTCGGCGGATATTGAAAGTATTGTCTGCCAGCGCGGCGACCTGATTCGGGTTTCCCACGATGTCACTCTCTGGGGCATTAATCATGGCCGGATCAAAGAAGTGACGGCTACCACATTGACGCTGGACGAGCCGGCTGTTATGGAGTCCGGCAAAGACTACAACATTCGCGTTCGACTGGCCGACGGTTCTTCCGTCTTGCTGACTGCTACCACAGACCCGGGCGCCCAGCAAACGGTCACCGTCCCGGATACGACCGGCATTGCCCCGGGCGATTTGTTTATGTTTGGCGAGCAGGGAACCGAGACCGCTGAGCTAAAAGTATTTTCTATTGAACCGATGAACGAATATGCGGCTCGGATTACGGCCGTTGATGCCAGCCCGGGCATTTACAGTGCCGATACTGGGGCTATCCCGCCCTTTGAATCGAACATGACGTACCCGGTTGATCTCGACAGGGCTCCGGATGCTCCAGGCATACGAGCATTAAGGTCTGACAATTCGGGGCTTTACAGGGACGCTGACGGAAGCCCGGTGCTGCGGCTGCTGGTTGATTTTGAAACGGCTCCGGGTATGCCAACTGAAATTGTGGAAGCCGAGTACAGGAAAACCGGGGACAGCC
>JAIVGW010000331.1 GCA_020201415.1 Lentisphaerota bacterium | reverse complement strand
GTCGCAAACGTCCGATATTTCTGATTGTTGACGGCCACCCATCCCACAAAGCGGCAAAGGTTAAAAAATATGTTCAGGGTGTAAAGAATCGTTTGCAATTGTTTTATCTTCCCCCGTATTCCCCCGAGTTAAATCCAGACGAATTTGTCTGGAATGATTTGAAAACCCATTTGCTGGGGCGTATGAAAATAACCGATATTGGCCAGATGAAACAAACAGTTCTTAAGCGGTTGCGGTGGTTGAAAACACAACCAAAGCATATCGCATCTTTTTTTCATGCACCCTTTACAAAATATGCCGCATGAGTCCATATTATTATGAGAAGGTTAATATATAAATATTAGATGACAAATGGGCTGGGGTGTGTGACATTTGACGCATGGTCAGAAAACATCGGATAGAATATGCGGGGACGCTATATCACGTCATGGCCCGCGGGGATCGGCGGGAATCCATTGTGCGCGATAATGAAGATCGCCAACGTTTTATATCCACGTTGCGAAGCATGCGGACGGACTGGTTTTGTAATAATGGTGGCCTGAGCGTATTGTAGCCAATTGGTTGTACGATAAAAAAGTCGTGTAAAAAACTCGCCGGAACTGACGGCAAAAAAGGTAGAACTGCTTAAGATAGATAAAACTACTGACTGACCCCAAATGCCCGACGCAACGCTTGATGATATTATGGCCGAGCTTTATTTTAAGGCTCAGATAATGCATGCCCGCTTGAAAAGCAAAACATTGCCTGGCGCATGTAAAATCAGGATTTACCGGTCAGCGCATCCTCAATCAGGCCGCAGAGAATATGGATGATCAGGATATGCGCCTCCTGAATGCGCGGGGTCTCCTGCGCCGGCGCTCGCAGCAGATGGTCGCACAGGGCGTCCATACGCCCGCCACTGCCGCCGGTCAGGCCGGCGGTGATCAGTCGGCCGCGCCGCGCGGCGCGCAGGGCGGCGACGATGTTAGGGGAATTGCCCGAGGTGGAGATGCCCAGGAACAGATCCCCGGCGCGGCCGTGGGCGCGTACCTGGCGGGCGAAGATCTCGCGGAAACCATAATCGTTGCCCAGTGAGGTCATGACCGAGGTGTCGGTGGAGAGCGCCAGCACCGGCCAGGGGTCGCGCTCGCGCATGAACCGGCCGACCAGTTCGCCGGCGATGTGCTGGGCATCCGCGGCGCTGCCGCCGTTGCCTGCAATCAGGATGCGGCCGCCCTTGCGCAGCACGGCGGTGGCGGCGTCGGCCAGTCCGACCAGCTGCTCCAGCAGCTTGCGGTCCTGCAGCATGCGCCGCTTGACGGCAATGGATTCGGTGATTTGCTGTTTGATATGCTTCATGTCGTTGCTCCCGGTTGCGTGACGCCGGCGGTCACCAGAAATGAGTTGGCAAACGAGGGGAATTGCCCGGCGCGAATGATGTTCACCCAGGCCCGGGTTTCGTTGAGCAGACGCAGGCGCTCGTGATCGTAATTCGGCGCGGCGCCCAGCAGATGGCCGGGTTGCGGCGGAAATTCATCGGAAAAAACCTCGCGCGGCAGTTTGTAGTCGGGGTGGGGATAGTAAAATGTGTGCCGGGTCAACCCCGCTTCCTGCAACAGTTGCTCGAGTTCGTTGCGCGCGAAGGTGCGTGCCGGCCCGTTGCCGGGATAGCCTTCAATGCCTTCAAACAGGCGGCTGGTATGATCTTCGGCGGCGCCGGCGAAGTATTTCAGGCCGAACTTGTTTTCCAGGGCCACGAATATGACGCCGTCGGGCTGCAGCATCTCCGCCAGACGGCGCAGTAGTTGCCGGTATGGGTCGGGACCGGGCATGAAGGCGCCGGCATATTCCAGCACGCCGATCAGGGCGATGTAATCGAATTTTTCCGTCAGCCGGATGTCCGCCAGATTGCCGACCATGATCCGCAGATTGTCGCGCTGGCGGTGGCGTTCGTAGATGATCTGACTGCGCCGCCGCGAGAGTTCCACTGCCTGCACTTCGGCCACCCGCTCGCAGAACAGGCCCGTCAGGGCGCCGCAGCCGGCGCCCACTTCCAACAGGCGGGCTTCGGGCCGGAAGGGGTACCATTCCAGCAGGTTGCGGCGTTCCGGGGCCAGGTGGTAAAGCACCGGCCAGCGGTTATCCTGCCGCAGCAGTTCCTCCGGCGATGTTCCGGAGCGGACCATGGCAAGGATTTCGTCTTCGATGTCGCCGTCGGAATAGAGGTCGGCGCCCTGGTAATGGCTGTCGTCAATTTGAGCCATGATTATCTCCCGGCAGGATATTGATGTGACTGTGCAGGTCAAACAGGCCGACCAGGGGCCGCGCCGATGCGACTTCAAAGAGCAACACGTCGTAGAGCCGATGATACACCACCAGGGTGTCGCCGTCCATTCCCGTACAGCCCAGCGAGTTCCAGCCCCTTGAGATCCTTGATGGTAAAGGCGAAAATCGGGTTGGACAAGGCGGACTTGAAGGAAACGGTCATACGGATGGCCAGCGTTTCACCATGGCTGAACAGCAGGGTTGGTTGATCCGTCTCATTATACATGCCGCAGTCGGTGATCACGGCCTGCTCGTTGCCGTAAGTCAGCGTATCGGGATTGCGGGTGAAGACGGCGGGGGCCATCGGCTGTGGCTTGGCCGTGGTGGCCGGCGCCATGCGCCCGGTCCGGCGGTGGTCATGTTCGGCCATCAACTGCTTGTAGGCGTCCACGGCGGTCTTGGGGTCGGCCTCCACAACCTTGCGGCCCTGGTCCAGCACCAGGGCCTTGTTGCAATACCGCAGGATGCTGTCAAGCGCATGCGTTACGAATATCACCGTGCGGCCGGCCTGCCGCAGCGCATCAATGCGGCGGAAGCAGCGGGCCTGGAAATTGATATCGCCCACGGCCAGCGCCTCATCCACGATCAGTACATCGGGATCGACATTGATCGCCACGGCGAACGCCAGGCGCACGAACATGCCGCTGGAGTAAGTCTTTACCGGCTGGTTAAGGTGGGGCCCGATATCGGCGAAGCTGGTGATCTCCGGCAGGCGCGCGCGCATGTCGCGGCGGCTGATGCCCATGATCGTGCCGCTGAAATAGATGTTCTCCAGGCCGGTCAGCTCCGGGTTGAATCCCGCGCCCAGTTCCAGCAGAGCCGATATGCGGCCGTTGGCGCAAACGCTGCCACGGCAGGGGGTGATGATCCCGGCGATGATCTTCAGCAGGGTGGACTTACCCGAGCCGTTGCGGCCGATGATGCCCAGGGTTTCGCCCGGCTCCACCAGGCAACTGACATCGTCCAATGCGTAGAATGTGCGGTGGTACTTGCGTCGGCGCGGGTGCAAGGCTTCGCGCAGGCGGTCGCCCAGCGTGCGATAAAGCCGGTAGGTTTTACTGACATGGCTGACGGCCACCGTGCCGGTCATGGGGTTTGCTCCGGACGGGCGCGCGGCCCGCTCACGCCGAATTCGTTCAATTTACGGTGCAGGGTGCGCCGGCTGATGCCCAGTTGTTCGGCGGCCCGTGAACGGTTGCCGCCATGAGCTTCCAGCACGGCCAGGATCATGCGCCGGTTGGCCTCCTGGATCGAGGAAGCGTTGACGCCGGCGGCCGGCAGAGCCTGGTTGCCCCTTACGGCCGGAGGCAGGTCGCGCACACCCAGCTTGTTGCTGCGTGTCAATACCACCATGCGCTCCACGGCGTTGCGCAACTCGCGCACGTTGCCCGGCCACTCGTAAGCCAGTAGGGCGTTCAGCGCCTCGGGCGTGATTTCATCCACCTGCTTGCCGTTTTCCTCGGAGAATTCCCGCATGAAATGACGCAGCAGCAGGGGAATGTCATTGGCCCGTTCGCGCAAGGGCGGCAGGTTGATTGTCACCACGTTCAGGCGGAAGAACAGATCCTGGCGGAAGCGGTTGGCGTCCACCAGCGCCGACAGGTCGCGATTGGTGGCCGCCACCAGGCGGATGTCGGTCTGCCGGGTGTCCTGTCCGCCCACGCGTTCGAAAGCGCGTTCCTCCAGCACCCGCAAAAGTTTGACCTGGATGGCGGGATCGATCTCCGAGATTTCATCCAGAAACAGGGTGCCGCCGTCGGCAACTTCAAACCGTCCGCGCCGCCGTTCCACCGCTCCGGTGAAAGCGCCCTTCTCATGGCCGAACAATTCGCTTTCCAGCAAATCACGCGGCAGCGCCGCGCAATGCACGGCCACGAACGGGGCCTGGGCGCGCGGGCTTAGCCGGTGGATGGCCTGCGCTACGAGTTCCTTGCCCGTGCCGCTTGCGCCCTGGATCAGGACGGTGGCGCGCGAAGGCGCAACCTGCCGGATCAAATCAAACAGTTCCTCCATGCAGGGGCTGTTGCCGATAATGTTTTCCAAACCGAATTTTTTGTCGAGTTGCCGGCGCAGCTGCCGGTTTTCCGATTCCAGCTGCCGGGAGCGCAGCGCGCGTTCCACCAGCAGCTCGAGTTGGTCCAGGTTGATCGGCTTGGTGAGAAAGTCGTATGCCCCGCTTTTCATCGCTTCCACCGCGGTTTCGATGGAACCGTAAGCCGTGAGCAGGATGCAGACCGGATGGTTTTCATGCGCCAGGGTCTTTTTGATCAGGGTCAGGCCGTCCATCCCCGGCATGCGCAGGTCGCTGATCAGCACATCGACGTTTTCATGTTCCTCCAGCCGGAGCAGGGCCGTCTGGCCATTGTCCGCCAGCAGCACCTGGTAATCCTGTTCCAGGGCATGCTGTAATCCCTCGCGCGTGTTTTTTTCGTCCTCGACGATCAGAACCGTGGGCTTATGACGCATTATCTTCCTCCGCTGGGCGCCGGGCACATGTGCGGCGCGGGGCCTTCAGTAATCTGATCCGCCGGGCGTCCAACGGCAACAGCACCGTGAAGGTGGTGCCGACACCCGGCTGACTGTGGATTTCAATTTCACCGCCGTGGTCCTGCACAATCCGTTGCACGATCATCAGGCCCAGTCCGCTGCCCTCCGTTTTCGAAGTCTGGTAGGGCTGAAAAATGGAGGTGATTTTGTCCGCGGGTATGCCCTCGCCCGTGTCCTTGAACGAAACGCCGGCGAAGTGGTCGCTGGTGAAAAGGGTGACGGTCAGCAGGCCGCCCCGCGACATGGACTGCAGGGCGTTCTTGATAATATTGAAAAAAGCCTGCTTGATCTGGTTGCGATCGATGGAAATATTGGGAATCGGCTCGGAAGTTTTCAGATCCACCACCACGTCCCGGTTGCGGGTTTCGTTGGTCATGAACTGCAGGATTTCCTGCAAAACTTCCTCCAGCGAGCATTGCTCCCGCTGGGGTGCGGAAGGACGGATGGCGCGCAGGAACTGGGTGATGATCAGGTTCAGGCGCTCCACCTCCGCACGCGAAACTTGCACCAGATCGCGCAGCTTTGGCCCTTCGGACAGGCCGGCCTTGCGCAACCCGCGTTCCAGCAGTTGCAGGTGTATGTGCAGCGAGTTCAACGGGTTGCCGATTTCATGCGCCACTCCCGCCGCCAGCAGTGTCAGGGCGTTCAAGCGCTCGTTGTTCAGCGTGCGCGATTCCTGTTCCCGCTCGCAGGTAATGTCCCGGAAGATTACCACGGCGCCGCGCTCCTGGTCGTCCATGGGCGGCAGGGGCATGACGTAGCAGCTCAAAAACCGGTGCTCGGGATACTTAATTTCAATCTCGCGGCTGATCAGTTTGGACCATTCCCCCAGCATCTGCGCCGCCGCCTGGTTGGCATAACTGATATTGCCCCTGGCATCCAGCACGATTACGCCTTCCTGCAGCGCATTGAAAACCGCTTCCAGCAGCCCCTTTTCACGCACCAGGTGCAGAAAATGCGTCTGCAGACTCTGCGGGTCAAGCTTGTCCAGGCGCTCGATTAATTTGTCCAGAAATCCTGATTTCATCAAATTCGCCTCATGCGCGATTATGGCGCAGGTGTGACAAAATTACTCCTGTCATTTCGGTTATGTTAGCGTCAGTGGTCATGATTTGCAAGAGTTAGTGCCTTAATGTTTTGCGGACTGCAATCCGATTCAGACACTGGTGGCCCTGATTCCCTGATGCTGCGGTTTAGGAAAAGCGCAGGGAATAGAGGTCTGCGTCCTGCAAACGGATGCGCAGGCGCAAAGGCTTGTCGGCATGCCGTTGCAGGTCGGTTTTACCTTGCCAGCTGACGGTATGCTCGATTTCGTTGCCGAAAAGGATTTCACTATCCTTGAGCGTCAGGCCGGGGATAGGCGCACCGTCCGGCGCGCACAGTTCGAAACGGATAGACCCGGCAGCGGAAGTAGTGTAGTTGACCGTCAGGCCGGCGCCGGTGAATGTAATCGGTCTTGTGAGCGCTTCACCGACTCTGCATCCCGCATGGACTGAAACAAAGCCGTCGGTGCGGATGGTGCCTCGCCGCAGCCGCAGGCTGGGATAGCCGTTATGCTCACACCAGTAAAGACTGATTTCCTCCGGTGAAGTCTGCAGCATGCCCCAGGCGGGATAGGTATTGCGGTCGGTCCAGGATTCGAAATCTGTTTCCGGCCGGATAAAGGCCTCCTGCCAGCGCTTGAAGCGCAAGCCGTCCCGGCTGCAGATCAGCATGGCGTCGCTGACGCCGCTGTCCATGTGTTCGGCGATTTTCTTGCGCTGACCGACCAGACGCGCGGGCGTGCCGATCAGCAGGTGCGGCGCCCGTTCATAAGGCCGGATGCAGTTGGTGTACATCTGCCAGGGCACCTGGTCATCGTAGTCGATGGATTCCGGTTCGGACCAGTGGACGAAATCATCCGATCGACAGGCCATCCCAGTCCGCCGTCCGGATGACGTGAAATGGCCTTGAAACGGCGCTCGGCCGGTTCGCCGGGCTTGGTGTCGAGCATGGGGGTAAAATATTGCGGGCCCTGCCAGATCATGTTGTTGGTGTCAGCGCCGGGGTAGTCGAACAGGTTCAGGCGCATGCGTTCGAAACTGATACCGTCGGCGCTGAGCGCCAGGCAGGTGGTTGCCGGCCGGCTCATGTCCCTGTTTCTGTATGAGAAGTCGGAGGGGTCGCCCGGTCCGGCATAATTGACGCCCAGGTAATACATCATGATTTTATGGCCGTCTTGCAAAATCACCACCGGCATGAAGCATCCGTTGCAATTGCCTTCCCAGGGCCGGTTCAGCGTCATGACAATCTCCCGTGGCACGGGAGGATGCAGACGTAGTTCCGCGCCGCCGCTCAATCCGTCCAGTAAAAAGTCGTCGATGAAAAGTTCGCGGCGGTTGCCCATGGCAAAGGGCGGCAGGGACGTTCCCGTGAGATGCAGGCCGGGATCGGTCCATTGTTCATCGCCGACCAGGAGCGGATCAGCCAGGATCGATTGGCATTGTCCGTCGCGCAGTTCCGACGGTCCGCCGATGGCGATGACGGAACTGCCCTTGCCGGAAGTGAAGCGTGCTACCAGCAGATTGGTTCCGGCCCGCAGGTCGGCCTCAAGCAGTCGGTCGCGGATGGAGGGCGGGAATAGTGGTTCGCCCCGGCGGCGTCCATCAAGAATTTTGACGCCATTGATCCAGATTTCCAGCCATACATCGGCGCCGCAACCCAGTGTGACGGTTTGGTCCCGGGCGCTTTCCATCGGGATGAAGATGTAGGCTATCCGGCCGCAGACCTGGTTATCCGGAGTCTGGTAAATCCCGTGGCTGTATGGCGGTTTACTGAACAACGGGCGCAAGTCGGCCTGGCCGTTGATGTGCCGGATGGTCCGGGCCGGAACTTGCCGGCCGGCAATGGTCATGGTTTGCGGCACACAGGCCAGCACCTCGGGCGTCAGGTCCGGATCCTCGCCTGCGGCTGCCCGGGCCAGACGTTGTCTGGCGGCTTGGGAGAGGATGTCGTAGGCGTCGTCTTCCGTTATGGCCGGCCCGTCAGCGTCCGCGGGACGCACGAACACGGTCCAGTCGGCCGGGAGTTCGAGTTCTCCCTTGGTCAAGATAGGGGTGGCTGCAAAGTCCTGTTTGGTCATGAGCTGTAACTTTATCTTTTAACTGGTTTTTATGGCAGCAACAGAGAAATAAGGCACTAGTGCACGTGTTCCCGGACAATGCCCGCCAGGTGGTCGGCCAGGCGGTTGGTCATTTGTGCGTCCATGCTTTCGACCATGACGCGGCAGATGGCCTGGGTGCCGGAGTAGCGCACCAGCACACGTCCCTGCTGTCCCAGTTCCTTTTCCGCGCACCGGATAGCTTCCTGCAGGGGGACGACCTGCTCCAAGGGGGGCTTGGCGGGGACTTCAACATTAATCAATTTCTGCGGCGCGAGCTGGAGGACCTGTCGCAGCTCTGAGGCTCATGGGCGTGGTGACCACCATGTCGTTTTTCAACCGTCCCTGCTGTTTGAAATGCCGGGCGCAGATGGCAATGATGTGATCGCCGGTAAGTAGACCGCCGGTTTCGTCCACGGCGATGATGCGATCTCCATCGCCGTCAAAGGCCAATCCTATGTCGGCCCCGCATTCCTTGACCTTGTGTGCCAGTTTGTCAGGATGGATGGCGCCGCAACCATCGTTGATGTTCATCCCGTTGGGGTGGTCGTTGATGGTTATCACTTCGGCGCCCAGTTCGGAAAAGATGACGGGGGCGACCTTGTAAGTCGCGCCATTGGCGCAATCCAGCAGCAACTTGAGGCCTTCCAGGCTGATGTTTTCGGGGAAGGTGTTTTTGCAGAAGACGATATAGCGTCCCATGGCGTCATCGATGCGGGCGGCCTTGCCGATTTCCGACGCAGTCGGGCGGATGTCGTTGATCCTGCCGCTGGTCAGCAGATCTTCGATTTCCGCCTCGACGCTGTCAGGCAGCTTGAAGCCGTCGCGGGAAAAAAGCTTAATGCCGTTGTCCTGGTAGGGGTTGTGGGAGGCGGAGATCACCACGCCGGCGTCGGCGCGCATGCTTTTGGTAATGAAGGCAATGCCCGGAGTGGGCATGGGGCCCACCAGCAGCACGTCCACACCCATGGAACAGATGCCTGCGGTCAGGGCGTTTTCCAGCATGTAGCAGCTGATGCGGGTGTCCTTGCCGATCACGATGCGGTGCCGGTTATTGTGACGTTTGCAGATGTGCGCGGTGGCCCGGCCGATGGCCAGGGCCGTTTCCGCGGTCATTGGTTCAATGTTGGCGATTCCGCGAACGCCGTCGGTGCCGAATAATTTACCCATGAGTTGTGCCTTGTTTTTGGTTGCAGTTTTGCGGGAAGCGGTTCAGGCCGGCCATAAACCGGTGGCGGTTGCGATGACTTGCTGCATGGCGCGGCGGGCGGCGGCGGCCGCCGCCGCGGGCATCGTGCGCACCATATCAATATAATCTTCTTGTCCTGCCGGCGGCCATTCCCGGCCCAGGACCTCCCGGCAGTCTTTCGGCCAGGGCGTCTCGGCCAATTGAATCAATTGTCCGCGCATTTCCGGCCATCGGCGATGCAGGCGGAACTGGCCGGCAATTTCCGGATCATTGGAGGCGGCCGCCCGATCCGGGTGGACGCCATGCAGTTCCAGGGAAGCCGGCATTTTTTCGCTAAGCTTGTCCATCTGCCGCAGGCGTTCTTCCAGGATGGCGTTCAGTCCGGCGCGGGCGCTCTGCAGGCAGGCTTGTTGAAAAGGATCAGCGGACATGACCGGGGCGCGGATATGTCCATACCAGCCGCGCAGAGCGATGATGTTGCCGATATAGCGCAAATTGTTGGCGACAATGCGGCTGATCTTGCGGTAGCGGCCCGGCCGGTATTCCCGGGTCGGGTGGGGCGGGGTCATGTCGGGCGTAAACAGGCCGGGCTGCCGGATGTCGCCACGGGCAATGATCCCGGCCGGTATGACCACCCCGTAGGTGATGCAGGCCGGCCCGACCAGGCCGCCCTGGCCGCCCAGGAAAATCGGCGATTGGTTAAGCATCACACCATCCGGTACGTTGCCGATCAGGGACGGGGTGGCCTTGTCCTGGTGCGGAGTGTAATTGAAATGGATGTAGGATGAGCCGACTTCGCTGTGGTTGCTGCGGGAAGTGCCGCCGGCCATGAGGCAATCACAGAAATTAATCAGGCTGCCCAGAGTGACGAATGGCAGCAGAATGGTCTGTTTCAATCCCACGGTATGCGCGCCGCCGGCCTCTTCTTCGATGAGGGTGCCGGGGCGCACATGGGCGCCACTGCCCATGTTGGCGCGATTCAAAAGGGTGGCCTGGTCGAAAAAACCGCCCTGGAGGCTGACTGCGCTGCCCAGGCAGCAGTCATGCAAAGTGACGGGCGCCTCGGCTCCCAGGCAGCAGCCGGGTCCGATGGAGGTCTGTGCCCCGGTGATGCGGCAACCCGGATGGATGACAACGCCGGGGGCGATGCGTGCCGGGGTGACGGCCGGGTCAATGAAGACACTTTCCGGTTGAAGAATGCGCACGCCCTTTTGCAGCAGTTGTGCCTTGACTGCTTCAATGTCGTTGTGCATCGATGATGTGGCGCATCCGGTCATATGCCTGCTCCATGTTTTCCAACATTTTAAACTGTACGCGCGTCCGGTCCAGGTTCTGGCCCGGCCGGTGAGTTTTAAAATAGCGGTCGCCGTCCAGGTAATCAGTCAGAAAGCGGATGCCGATGGTCATGGTGACCAAACGCCCGGCAAAAGCCAGATGTTCGCGTTCGGCATCGTTGAGAACATGGCCGACCGCCGTGAGATACCCCTGGGACAGGGCTTCAAAAAGGCTCAGATCGAAATTCACCACGCGCAGATCGCGTTCATCCTCATTACCGGTGCGGGTGGTTGAGCGCACCATGTCGCCGAAATCGTAAAGCACGCAGCCGGACATCACCGTGTCCAGGTCGATCACGCAAATGCCGCGGCCGGTGCGGTTGTCGATCATGACATTATTGAGCTTGGTGTCGTTATGGGCGATGCGCTCGGGGATGGCGCCCTGTTCCATTAGGTCGGTAATCACCGTGGTCTGCGGACGGCGCTGCAGACAGAAATCAATTTCCCGCGCAGCGCCGTCGGCCCGTCCGGCAACATCCCGGGCAATGGCGGCTTCCAGGTCGGCGAATCTGTGCGGGGTATGGTGAAACCATGGGATGGTTTCATGCAGGCGTTCTCCGGGTAGATCGGCCAGATCCGCCTGAAAACGGCCGAAGGCGTGGGCGGTTTCCCGTGCATAATCGAAATCGCGCAGGTGGCGGTCAACCATGCGCCGGGCCAGGTACGTGTCATTGATATGGCCGGAACCGTAAGGCTCGGCTGAAATGAAATCACCGGGCAGCTCGAAGGCTTCGCCGATATGCTTGAGATGTTCCGCATCGTGGCGCATGACCGATGATTATGCCGAAACAGTCCGTTAACTGTCAATAATATCCTCCATGGCGGGAATGATTATTTATGTTGACACTAACGCGCGGATGGCACAATATATTTGCCGTTATAACAATTTGGCTGGAAAATTTATGTTTCGCCGGTTTTTTGATTTTTTTTCAAATGATATTGGCATAGACCTGGGTACGGCTAACAGCCTGGTTTATGTCAAGGATCGTGGCATTGTGCTGCGCGAACCTTCCGTCGTCGCCATCCAGACCGGCACCAACCGGGTTTTGGCGGTCGGCTCGGAGGCCAAGCGTATGCTTGGCCGCACTCCCGGCAACATCACGGCCATCCGTCCTATGCGGGACGGTGTCATCGCCGATTTTGAGATCACTGAGGCGATGTTACGTTATTTCATCCGTAAGGTGCAGGGCCAGCGTGTGATGGTCAAACCGCGCATTATTATTTCAGTGCCGAGTGGCATAACGGAGGTGGAAAAACGGGCGGTAAAGGATTCGGCGATTCACGCCGGAGCCCGGGAAGTTTATTTGATTGAAGAACCGATGGCCGCGGCGATCGGAGTCGGTCTGCCAGTGCAGGAGCCGGCCGGCAACATGATCGTGGATATCGGCGGCGGCACCACTGAAGTGGCGTTGATTTCGCTGGCCGGCATCGTGTTCAGCCGCAGTGTGCGCATAGGTGGAGATGAGCTGGATGAATCCATAATCCAGTACATGAAGCGCGTTTATAATTTGATGGTGGGTGAGAGGACGGCGGAACAGATCAAGATCACGATCGGATCGGCTTATCCGCTGCAGGAGGAGACCAGCATAGATGTCAAGGGCCGCGACCTGGTGGCCGGGCTGCCGAAAACCATGACTTTGACCTCGGAAGAGGTGCGTGAGGCCCTGCATGAGCCGGTTGCGGCGATTGTCGAGGCCATTCGGTTTACCTTGGAGCGTTGTCCGCCGGAGCTTTCCGCGGACCTGGTGGATCGCGGCATCGTTCTGGCCGGCGGTGGAGCCCTCTTGCGCGGGATGGACAAGTTGATTTCCGAACAGACCGGTTTGCCGGTACATGTGGCTGATGATCCCCTGAGCGCGGTAGCCGAAGGCACTGAAGCGCCATCCGTATTGCCGCCCCCGCCGTTAATAGCGCTGCTTCCATCCCTGTGCTCACGCTTTGTTGGAGTGTTGCGTGAGACTCAGAATATATAGCGTCGCCGCCCTGGCAGCGGCAATCATAACCTTGCTCCTTTTGCCGGAGCCGGCGCGGGAGCGTTTGAATGCTCCTTTGCGGGATGTCTTCGCCCCGTTTTTTTCGGGCTGGCGGGGCTTGGGGACACTGCTGCCCGATCCGGACCGGGAATCCGAACTGCTGCTTTTGCGCGAGCAGGTGGCGCGTTTGAACGGTGAATTGCGCCAAGTGCAGTCCCTGGATCGAGAAAACCGTGAGCTGCGCGGCTTGTTAGGGCTCAGGCAGCGGACGCCCGGCACGCCGCAGGCGGCCCGTATTATCGCACGCAATGTCAATACCTGGTGGCAGATTATCAGGATTGACCGCGGTGCGTCGCATAATGTCACATCCGGTTTGCCGGTCATCACCGCGGAAGGTCTTGCCGGCCGTGTGACATCAACTTCCGCACGCACGTCGGATGTACTGCTGCTGATTGACCCCGGCTGCCGGGTGGCCGGCTTCATTTCCCGTCTTAATGCTTATGGCATTGTTCAAGGCCGGGGGGCCGCCCTGCGGGAACCGGCGCTGTGCCGCATGGATTTCATCGCCCGCGAAATGTCCGTCATGCCGGGGGATGAAGTCTTGACTTCCGGTTTGGGCGGAGTATTCCCCCGCGGCCTGCTGATCGGTTACGTGCGGAATGTAAGGCCGGATCCTTCGGGTCTGTATCAGTCGGCGGAAGTTCTGCCGGCGGTGGATTTTCGCAATCTCCAACATGTGTTTGTGTTGATGAATGCCGTTACGCCTGGTGTGGAAAGGGGCGAATAGTTGCGATGATATGGCTGATCATGGTGCTGGCCGTAGGGGCGGCGATTGTGCTGGAAAATGCCGTGCCGGCTTGGCAGGCCTGCGGGCAGGCGCGTTTGCCCGCGGTGGTTTGTGTGGTGATGTACTATGCCCTGAATCATGCGCCGGCCGTGGCTTTGTTGGCCGGATTGCTGGCCGGAGTCATGGTTGATGCCGCCAGCGGGATGCCGCACGGCTATTCGCCGCTGGTTTTTTGCGTTTTGAGCATGCTGGTGGGGCGTTATCGTGATTTTGTTTTTATCCGGCGCTGGCTCACGCATATGTTTCTGGGTGCGTTTGCGGGCCTGGCGTTGACCCTGATGACTTATGGCCTGTTGCTCTGGCGTCTGGAATACATGCGCGAACTGGCGCCGGGCTGGGTGTTTTTGAAGGCCCTCGGCACGGCCGGCATGGGGCTGTTGTGCATGCCGCTGGTATTTGTCGGCCTGGAGGCTCTGGAAACCTGTCTGGGTTGTCGTGGAAGTTTGGTGGTGGATGATTTCTGATTATCATGACAAAATTCAAAAACGCCGCTTGTGGCTTTTATGGTTGCTGATGCTGGCGGGTTTGTCTTTCCTGTTGGCGGCGCTGTGGCGGATTCAGGTTGGTATGGGTGCGCATTATGAAGGCAGCCTGGAACGTCAATCGGTGCGGCGTGTGCGCATACCAGGTATGCGCGGGCGCATATTTGACCGTAACGGGGAGTGCCTGGCCGATAATTCGCCTAGTTACGGCATAGCAATTTATCTGGAGGAACTGCGTCAGGGCGCTGCGCACCGCAGCACGGTGGAGTCGGCCCTGGCAATGGTGCAACGGATCGCGGACCTGACGGGTCTGGTGCCGCAAGTCGGGCGCGGCGAAATTGAGCGGCACCTGCAGCAGCGGCGGGCGCTGCCGCTGCTGGCCTGGGATAACATCAGGCAGCGGGAAATGGCCCGGCTGGCGGAATCGGCCGGCGATCTGCATGCGGTGGGGATTGTGGTTGACGCTTTGCGCGTTTATCCCCAGGGCCGTACCGCCGGCCACCTTTTGGGATATGTCGGCAAACTGGAAGTGGTCGAGGAGGATCAGCCCTATCA
>JAIVGW010000102.1 GCA_020201415.1 Lentisphaerota bacterium | reverse complement strand
GACATAGGCACCCGCCGTGCGGCGGATCGCGTCCTTATAGGCATGCATCTTAAGCAAGTCGGCGCGTTTGTATCGGCCCTCCTGCTGAGCTTCTTTGTCCTGGGCGAGGTCAGCGGCAAGAGTGCCATAGCAACCGCCGATCCGCCATCGCCCTGAAAGGGCTATGGTGGACAGGCTTCCGGGCAAAAGCCGATTTCGTTTCAACGGCAAGCGCCGGCGTGCCAAGGTCAGGTGCGTCCTTGGTTTCGGAGCTGCGTGCGCCGCTTGTAGAGTCGTTCCGTGAAGCCGCCTTCCTGCAGGTTCTGGCAGCCGCTGCGGGCCGCCTGTACCATCTGATCGTGCGTGCGGCTGTGACGGTCAACGTACTTGTCGCAGAAACGCACGGTCACATCATAGATCAGGTCGGCCAGTTGCCAGGTCTTGGTGTGCTCGTAGCCGCCGTGCTTCGGAATGAGGCTGTCCGGGTCATGGGGCATGCGGAGCCTTCTCTGGGGAACTCGGACTGACACTGACCCACACGAACAGCGGAACGGCGGGCCTTGCCACCGACAAGCTCCACGCCTTCGGGCGTCAGTGTGCCAGCTTCATTGTATACGATGTAAACCGAAAGGAGTGCGGACGCTCCTTTCGGCTACGATCAGGCGTGTGCGCGTTCAGCAGCCGCCCTTCTTACCGCCTTTCTTTGCACCAGCGGGTTTGCTCGTTCCCTTCCCTTTCCCGCCGGCGTGTCCATTACGCGGTCCCTGACCCTTTGGTCCTTTTCCATCTTTGTTTGGCATGTTCCTTACCTCCTTTTTTTCTGCCGAGGGCGAAGCCCGTCACAGGCTGAGCTATGCCCCCCTATTCGGTGTCTAAACAGACACTACGGGATTACGCTACACCGGACAATGGGGTCAAACCCTACCCTGGTAGGCATGGTGGTTCGCTTCCTGGCCAGAGTCATTGAGCGGCATTGGCGCGCACAAGGTTATCCCCGATCGATTGCGCCAATGCGTACGACGACAAACGAAACGAGCAGGGTCACCAGCAAGGGAAATACATTCATGACAGCCTCCGCTTGTTCGCCGGCCGCCTCATTGCGCGGGCGCCTCACTTGCCGACTCGCCCGCGCCGATATCCGGGCGATGCCTAATAGTCTGTGACGGGGTGGCAAACCGGACGCGCGGGTACGCCTTGCCGAATTCTCGCAGTAGAATCTCGATGATGTAGGTGGAGAGTTCTTGACGTTTGGCGGGAATCGTCTTGTAGCGCAGCCGCACCAGGATACCCCAATCCAGGAATTCGGCGCGGATGAAGGGCTCCTCGCCGGTCTTCGCGATAATGTCTTTGGTGACTTCGGCGGCCGCAGCGATCATGATCTCCTTGGCGCGATTCCAGTCGGAATCGAAGGTCAACCGGACCGGGACTTCGTCGAGCATGTACTCCTGGTCCAGGGTGTAGTTGATGATCGTGTTTTGAAAGAGGATGGCATTGGGGATTAAAATACCGCGTCCCGATTTTTCCTCGCCGCCAATCGATCCGCCCACCTGATTCAGGATCACGTGCGTCAGCGAAATTCCCGTCACATCCCCCGTGATGCCGGCGATGATCACCCGGTCACCAATTTTGAAGGGCTTCTTCAGAATGATCATGAGCCATGCCGCGATGCCGGTGACCGGTTGCTGTAGCGACCAGCCCAGCATCATACCGAAGAACCCCGCGGTCAGCCCCAGCAGCCTGA
This sequence comes from Lentisphaerota bacterium, assembly GCA_020201415.1. Lineage (GTDB taxonomy): Bacteria > Verrucomicrobiota > Kiritimatiellia > JAAZAB01 > JAAZAB01 > JAIVGW01. The sequence goes on along the minus strand of JAIVGW010000102.1, from coordinate 4,281 downwards.
GAGAGCCCGACATCGCCATGATCACGAGAATGGCGATAATGAACTTCCAACCGCCGTTCCAGACCTTCAAGAACGAGGCGGCATTTTCTTCAAGGAAAGCGCGCTCCTTGAGTTTTCTCCTCATGGCCCGCGTGAGATAGGCCTTGAGGTTGACGAGAATCAGCAATGTCAGGATGACGAGGACCAGTCCGCGATACGGTGACTCAGGCCCCATGAAGCGGTTCCAGTATCGGAGCGCCCCCATGGCGTGCTCCGTCAGGTCCGCCTCCGCTTCGGTCAGCGCCGGCCCCTGTGATGCCGGATCGGTGCCCTCAACCTGAGCCGGCGCCGCGTCCTGGGCCGGCTTCTCCGGTTTCGCCGGTGGTTCCATGCCTGGCATTTGGGCCAGCACACAAAACACCGAAACCAGCATTATCGCGACCACCGAACATGTCATTCGTACTTTACTCCGCCTCATCACAGTTCCTCCCTTTCTACTGTCACTTCCAAAATGCAATAAACCATCTTGGCCATCATTTGTTGCCGGTTATTGCGATCGTTGTCGGCTGTGCCTCGTCAAGACCACCAGCCCCGGAGTCCAGGCGCTTCAAGACCTCCGCCGAATCCATGGTGTGCCAATTCGCTGGTGGCGTTTCTGTGTTCACATTTCCTCCTTATGCAATGATCGAAGAGCGGACGGCTTCTTTGATGATCGGAATCAAAGGCGGCGCGACGCTGAGCGTCCTGATGCCGCAACGCAGGAGTTTCGCAATATGCGCAGAGCGCCCGGCCAACTCGCCCGTAATTGCGTATCCATCAGTCGCCGGTGCTTATTCAGCAGGCGAATCCCCCGGCAACCGAGGGCGGGATTCGTTTCGGCCAGAAAGCCGATGAAGGGCAGCTGCTTGTCGGCGCCGGCATCCAGGAGTCGCACGCATACGGGTTTCCCCTTGGCCGGTTCCAGGGCTTCGCGCATCTCGTCCAGCAGTTCCCCGACATCGGGCGGTTGCGTGCGTCCCATATACGTCTGTTCCGTGCGATACAAACCAATGCCGTCCGCGCCATTCTCCATGGCCCGCTCGACATCCTCGCGACATCCCACGTTGGCCAGTACGGCAATCGCCACGCCATCTTGTGTTATGGCCGGCTTCCTTGCGAATGCTTGCGCCGCGACAAACAATCTGCGCCGGTCAGCGATCGTACTCCGGAAGCGAACCTCATCCGCTTCAGTCGGATAAAGAACGACTTCTCCCAAGTCCGCATTCACCAGCGCGCGAACATTGGCGGGCACGGTCGTTAGAATGTCGCGGATATTCACAATGCAGGGCAAGCCCATGGCCCGCACAAACAAGGCGGCATGCGACCCTGCATGCCCATGCTCCAGCAGCACGGCGGCAGCCAAGCACTTCGACAGGAAGATGGTGTCGGAAGGGAGGAGATGGCTGGCGACCAACACACTGCCTGGCGGAATTTGCTCCAGCGGGTGAACATGGATTCCAGCAAGCGCATTGGAGAGGCGATTAGAGATGTCACGCATGTCCGCGCCCTTTTGTTGCGACATCCGCGACTCCATCTCCAGGAAGCGCCTTTCCCAGCGCAGAAAGACCGATTTTACGGCGCTGCGTGCGCTGACCAGGTTCTCGCGTATTTCCACCCGCAGTTCCTTCTGCAACACGGGATCGTTCAGCATCTGCTGATGGGCGTCGAATACAACCGCCAGGTCCGCATCCATTTCCTGGTCCACCCGCGTCGCCAGAGCAAGCAGATCCTTCGTGATTGCCGCCGTGGAGATTTCGAGATGGCGCACTTCCTCGTCGACGTCTTTCGTTGCAATAGAAACCGGTGTATCCAACAGATGAAGCATGTCCCTGTGAACATAGGTTATACCTTCCACCACCCCGGGCGAGATGGGTTTGCCGCAAACAATCAACGACGCTTGTTGCTCAACCATGTTTGCGTGCCTTTCCAGCGCTTGTGGCATGCCGTGGCGATCTTTGCGCCAACGTCTCCATCAATTTGTCGAATGGCTGGTTGAATTTTTCGACGCCTTCGTCCTCGAGTTGCTGCGTGATAGCGTCGAGGTTGATCCCGAGTTCCGGCAATCGCGCCAACGTCGCTCGCGCCGCCTCGATCTCATCTTCGAGCCGGGTCTTCGGCTGACCGTGGTCGCGGTAGGCATCGAGGGTTTCGACCGGAACCGTGTTGACCGTGTCCGGCCCGATGAGGGCCTCGATGTATTTCACGTCGCTGTAGCTTGGATTCTTCGTGCCGGTGCTGGCCCAGAGCAGCCGTTGGACGCGAGCGCCCGCGTCCGCCAGCTTCCGGAAACGGTCGCCGCCAAACAGGTCCTTGTAGCTCTGATAGGCCATCTTTGCGCTGGCAACGGCCACCTGCCCCTGCGCTTCCTTCGCCAGGGCGGCCGCCGGCCCCTCCTGCGCAACGCGTCTCTCCAGCAGCGGATCCACCAGACCATCGATGCGGCTTACAAAGAAACTGGCCACCGAGGCCACGCGCTTCAGCTCCTTGCCCTGAGCGGCGCGCGTTTCGAGACCGGCGATGTAGGCTTCCGCCACCTGTCGGTACCGTGGCAGACCAAAGAGTAATGTCACGTTGACATTGATGCCTTCACTGATAAGTTGCCGGATGGCGGGCAGCCCTTCCACCGTGGCCGGGATCTTGATAAAGACATTGGGCCTGTTTAGAGCGCCCCACAACCGGCGGGCTTCATCCATCGTGCCGTTGGTGTCGTGCGCCAAATGGGGATTGACCTCCAGGCTGACATATCCATCCCTACCGTCAGTCCTGTCATAGAGCGGCCGAAACACGTCGGCGGCGCTTTGCACGTCGCGTTGGCTGAGCGCCTCATAGATTTCTTTGGCGCCGTTTCCCTTGAGAGCCAAGGCTCGGATATTTTCGTCGTAGTCGTGGCTTTCCACAATTGCCTTCTCAAAGATGGATGGATTCGAGGTCATCCCCCCCAGTCCATCATCTTCGATCAAACGCCGCAGCGCGCCACCGGCGATCAGGTCCCGCCGAATGTAGTCCAGCCAGATGGACTGTCCGAGTGTTTCCATTTGTCTCAGAGAATTGTTCTTCATGATCTTGTTCTTTCTTGCTCAAGCTCCATCCTCTCTTGTCGGGCGATGTGGATGCCGGTCCAATCGTACACACGAGCTGCGTTTTGTTGGGGGCAAACGCCATCCGACCATCCTGCTAGTATTTCACCGATACTTGGCGCGCAACGGGACGGGATGCGTCTCTTGATGCACATGAAATTGGCCCCATATTTCAGCTGGCTTTGGCGGACACTTGCGACGAATTTTCGCTACGGCAGGGTCACACCGCCTGCAGCACCTGCAATTCCACGGAAACAACCATGTCTTTGACTTTTGCGCGGTATTCCGCCATATGCGGGGCTGCCAGGTGCGCCTTGAGGCAATCCAGGTCGGCCCAGATTTCATCAACGACAACGGTGTCGGGCCGCAACGGACCTTGCGCCGCAATACCGGATTCCAGATCGACCGTCGGGACGTAGCTGCGGCAGCCGCGCTCCGCCAGCACGTTCGGCACGTTGGCCTTGAATATTTCCAGAAACTGATCGCGGACGCCGGGCTTGAGATTGATCGTGGCAACTACATGTATCATGAACACTCCTCATCGGTATTAGTTGGATTTCACGCCGCTCACACGGCAATGAAAGGTTATCATTGTCCGGAGCGACCATCAAGCAAGATGCGCCGGCGGCAAAACTGCGGACTGGAATCCTGGGGTAATGATAAATGCTTCAGGCGGAAAGCAGGTCAAACCGCCGCACTCCAAAATGTCATCAAGCAGTTCATGATATCATATTGGAGAGTCTCTTACACAACCCCACGGGCGCGTTCATATTCGGCTCACCGAGACGGTTCGCCCTACCCGTTTCGACAGCAATCCGGGAAGGTAGGGCGAGGCGTCTCGCCGAGCCGCGTCAAGCCGGGATTGTTTAAAGGTGGCCATTTTTCAGTCCGCAGTTTTGGGGGCGGCGGGACGCACGCCCGAACACCAGCCAGCCGAAGACTATCCAGAACAGGGTGATGCCGCCGGTCAGCGTCAACACGAATACCGGGCCGAACTGCGCGATCAGGGGCATGGCGGCGGCGGTGAACAGGCCGCCGCCGACAATCGGCTCGAACAGCAGTTGCTTGTAACCGAAGCTTTCCAGCGCTCCGGTCTTGTTCAAGGGATCGGCCATCCTCATTAACAGCAGACCGGTAACGGTTACCCCGGTGGACTGGCCGAAGTCGCCAATGCCGCGTTCGAACC
>JAIVGW010000101.1 GCA_020201415.1 Lentisphaerota bacterium | reverse complement strand
CCTGTGTTCATTGCGCCGCGGCCAGCGGCACCGTGACGGCTAATGAGGCGCTGATGCTGCGTGCCGTCGGCGACTGCCTGGGCTGTCCGATCCCACCGGTGCTGGCCGGCTAATCCGCCTGGGCCGGCGGATCAATCCGCAGCAAGCCGTCACCAAATACCGCCACCAGGTCCCCTTGCTGCGTCATCAAATCAACAACATCAGCATACGGATCGGCCAACACCAACCAAATGGCATCCAGCTGCTATTACATTGCCAGAATGGCGTCTTTAGCCTGTTTGGCAACGCGGAACTTGACAACTCTTTTTGCGGGAATATCAATAATGGCGCCGGTAGCGGGGTTGCGCCCCTGGCGGGCATTGCGCTGAACCAGGACCAGCTTGCCGATGCCAGGAATTGTGAAACCATCCGCCGTACCCTTGTAGGCCATAGCCACCAATGTTTCCATGGCAGCAGCAGCTTCATTTTTGGAAATACCGGCACCTTCAGCCATCCCCGCGATGATTTCATTTTTTGTAAGGGACTTTGCCATAGCCAACGCTCCTTTGCTAACGGTTGAATTAATCGGCTCAATGTCCGCAATCCACTGCATACCCACAGGTTCCAACGACAAAGCCCGGATTGTAAGCTGTCCGCGACTTTTTATAAAAATTGCATAAATCCCGCGGGAAAGCAACCAAATATTTTTATCCCTATTTGGCGGCGAGTTACCGCAATCATTTATCCATGCTCTATGCCGGCGGCAGGGATTCGTAAATTCTGGCGCAGACCTCGTCCTGATTCAATCCCGTGCAGGAAATTGTGACGTCGGCATAGCTTCTATAAAGGACCAGACGTTCGTGAAAAAGATCATCAAATGTCTGCTCCGGACGTTTGGCCAGACCGCGCCGGCTGAAATCATGAATGCGGCGCTGCAGTTCCGGAAGCGATACATCCAGAAAAACGATTCGTCCGGTACGCCCCAGATGCTGCATGGCTTTTTCGCTGTAGGCGGCGCTGCCGCCTGTGGCTATCACATGGCGGCTAACGTCGATTCCCAGCAACACTTGTTCTTCTATGGAGCGCAGAACAAGATGGCCTTCCCGGTCGACAATATCCTGCAGGCCCCGACCATGAAGCGTCTGAATCAGTATATCAGTATCCAGAAATGCATAGGACAGCTGTTTGGCCAGTATGACCCCCACGGTGCTCTTGCCGGCGCCCGGCATGCCGATCAAAACCACATTGGGATATTGGTGATCCATAACATCAATCGATAATTAAAAGTCAAGCTCCACGTTTTATAAAGGTCGGCGCAGCAAATGGCAAGCAATATGAATCAAAACAACGCTGTTGAAAGATAACGTTCGCCGGAATCCGGCAGTATCACGCCAATGGTTTTACCCTTGAATTCATCCATGTTCGCAATCCGCGCCGCAACAGCTGCCGCCGCGCCGCAGGAAATGCCTGAAAGTATGCCTTCTTCCCAAGCCAGACGCCGGGCGTATTCCATGGCTTCCTCATTAGTGACCTGCTCCACCCGGTCAATCAGCGACAGATCAAGAACGTCCGGTATGAATCCGGCGCCAATTCCTTGAATCATATGCGGACCCGGTTTCAAGGGCTGACCGGCCCGTTGCTGGGTGATGACCGGGCTGTTTTGCGGCTCCACGGCTACGGTGATCAGCGGTTTGCGCAGATGCTGCTTGATATAACGCGATATACCGGTAATGGTGCCCCCCGTTCCGACCCCCGCCACCAGCACATCAATGCCGCCGGAATCATGCCATAATTCGGGACCGGTGGTCTGTTCGTGAATGGCAGGATTAGCCGGATTTTTAAACTGTTGCGGCATGAAGAAACGCTGGGGATCACTTGCTGCCAATGTTTCAGCGGCATCAATCGCCCCCACCATCCCTTTAGATCCCTCGGTGAGATTCAGGGTGGCGCCAAAGGCCTTGAGCACCTTGCGCCGCTCCATGCTCATGGTTTCCGGCATAGTCAGGGTCAGTTTGTAACCACGGGCGGCGCAGACATAAGCCAGGGCAATGCCGGTATTGCCGCTGGTCGGCTCCACGAGTTCCATGCCGGGGCGCAGCTGGCCAGATTTTTCCGCAGTCCATACCATATTTGCGCCAATCCGGCACTTGACGGAACCGGCCGGATTACGGCTTTCAATTTTTGCTAGAATTAGCCCCTGGTTACCGGTGATTTTACGTAATTGCACCAGCGGCGTCTTTCCGATTGACAGACTGTTGTCGGCATAATAATTCATGACTTTACTACCTGTTGTGGTTGATCTCCATTATTCTGTGACTTTTCGACGCCGCATAACGGACAACTTGGCCGACGCCTGACCGCCACCCGGCGGAATTGCATGTTCAAAAGATCACAGGCAAGCAGCGTGTTGGTCAACAAGCCTCCTGCCCCAATAATATATTTTACGGCTTCCACGGCCTGAATGGCACCGATCACGCCCGGCGCACTGCCGATAACCCCGGCAACCGCCTGATCAGCACAATCATCCTCGCACAGCAGGCAGCGGCTACAGGCTGATTGACCGGGCATAACTGTCATCGTCTGGCCGAAAAACCCAAGAATACCGGCATGTGAATAAGGCTTGCCCAGAATGTGACATGCATCCGCCAGCTGTAGTTTCGATTTGAAATTGTCCATGGCATCAACTATGAAATCATAATCAGCGCATATTATGGCGGCATTAACCTTGGTCAGAGGAACGGCATGCTTGCGAAGCTGTAGCTCAGGATTAAGGGCATGCAATTTTTCAGCGCCTGATTCAATTTTCTGGCGGCCCAAATCCGCCGTGGCATGCAGCACCTGACGTTGCAGATTGCTCAATTCCACGACATCATCATCAAGAAGGCCTATTGTTCCAACTCCAGCTGCCGCGAGATAAAATGCTGCGGGCGACCCCAGTCCTCCCACTCCCACCACCAGCACCCGGGCCGCAAGCAGTTTTTGCTGTCCGGCATAGCCCACTTCCGGCAACATCAACTGTCGGTCATAACGCCACTTTTGAATTTCCGACAAATCCATTTCAAACCTTTTGTATTCCCATCTATTTGGTAGGATATCAAAATTTGTATTTTGTGCAACTAAATTTAGAGGTCTGAGCAAACCGCCATCCCTGAATTATGAGCCACGCAGGTTTCTTGTGTGTTGACTTCAAGCTCAAACTCCTGATCGACGAGGATCGGGACGAAGATCAAGACGAAGATAAGCCCGACGAAGATCGAGACGAAGATATCCGTACAGCTACATCGTCATCCCCCATCCTCGTCCCGATCCTCGTCGTTCAATGACTCAACCATGCACGGAACACCAGGCAAAACACACACGAAATACTGCCGTCAGCCACTCACAGAAAACTCCTGAAAACATTGACTTTCTTGAAAATACCGCTTCGGGGGGTGGCGGTTTGCTCAGACCTCTGAATATCAAGTGGGTTTTGCGGCATGGCGCACCGCGGCATGCAGATAGATTGGCGCCAGAGGTTCAGATGGCACGGCAT
>JAIVGW010000100.1 GCA_020201415.1 Lentisphaerota bacterium | reverse complement strand
GTATGATGTGATCCAACACCCGGATCGACAGCAACCGTCCGGCATCTACCAATTGGCGGGTAATTCGCAAGTCTTCCGGCGAGGGACTGGGATCGCCGGACGGGTGGTTGTGCGCCAGAATGACGGCGGCGCTGGCTTCCCGTATGGCGGAACGGAAAACTTCGCGCGGATGCACCAGACTGGCATCCAGCAAGCCGCGGCTGATATCCAGTGGTTTACCCTGCAGTCTGTTTTTACTGTTGAGCAACAACACCCAGAATGTTTCATGTTTCAATCCTTGCGCCCGGGGGCGGAGCAGCGCGGCAGCATTGGCCGGTGTCCTGATGTAGGGAGTCGCTGTGATGGTCTCTTCGGAAAGCCTCCTGCCAAGCTCCAACGCGGCCTTCAGAATCTGGGCTTTGACCGGGCCGATCCCCGGCCGGCGCAGATCACGTTCGGAAGCCGCCGCCATTTCGGTCAGCGACCCGTAATCCTGAAGCAATTTGCGTGCCAGTTCCAGCACATTCGCGCCGCTGATACCGGACCGCAGTATGATGGCCAGCAGTACTTCATCCTGCACCGCTGCCACTCCGAAGCGTTCCAGCAATTCGCGGGGACGCTGATTCGGCGGCAGGTCGTGCAGACGATAGACCAGTTTTTGGCCGTCCGGTTTCATCTTGCCATTAATTTTCATGATTAATATTAACGGGCGTGGGTCCGTGTTTTTGGCTTGGGCCAGTCCGCCATCAGCCAATCGGCGCGTTTCTTCCAGCAGTCCGGCGTCGAACATGGCACTGGCCCGGTTCTCTATTTTTTCCCATAACCGGCCGCGCTCCAACTGCAGTCCCGGAATACGGGGAGCGTTTTTCGGCCAAACGGTCGGCCGGGCCCCGGCTGACTGTATTTCCAGCGCCCGCACCAGCCGCCGAGGATTGCGCGTGTCGGACAATACGGCATAAACATCGGGAGCAATTCCCTTGACATAATTTTGCAGGGCTGCCACGCCGCCGCAGAGCAATATCTCATCGGCACGCTTCCGCAGATTCTGATCGGCCGGAGGCCGTGGGGCCAATCCGTATATCAGACAATTAAGATAAAGACCGGTTCCGCCGACCACTATCACCCGCCGCCCGCCTGCCCTGGCCCGGCGAAACACTACCCCGGCCGCACGGCAATAATCGGCAACGCTGAACGGCTGGTCGGGATCCACCAGATCAATACCGTCGTAACGCACATTCCGGCGCCAATCCTGCGGTGGTTTGTCGGTGCCGATATCCATGCCGCGATACACCGACATGGAATCAGCTGACAAAATGTCATAATCTTCCGTGAGCGCCAGGTAGTGCGCCACGGCCGATTTCCCCGTCGCTGTGCTTCCCACCAGAAAGAACGCCGTGTACAAATCAACCTACCCCCATCGAAATATCATACTTTCTACGAAGCCGGCACCTCCGTCCGGCGCATATCACGCCAGGTAAGCCAGATATAACCGGCAACACCGACACAGATGGCAGCATCAGCCACGTTGAAAGCAGGCCAATGACGACCGGCAAAGTGAAAGTCGAAAAAATCCACCACCCAGCCCAGTTTCACCCGATCAATAAGATTTCCCAGCACACCGCCCAGCAGGAGTCCCAGTACCAGTCGATGTATTCCCTGGACATGTAACAGCCAACGGCGGAAAAGCCCCAACATGATCAGAGCCCCCAGCGAAAAAACAACCAGCCATGCGTTTTGCTGTTGCAAAATACCCCATACCGCACCGGTATTGCGGACATGTGTCAGGTTGAAAAAACCTGGAATAACCTGCCAGGTTTGCCCCAGAGGCAGATGCGCCTGCATCCAGATTTTGGTAATCTGGTCAAGAATTACTATGACCCAAGCCAGCGCCAATGTGCTCATGACAGGAACCAGGCTACACCATAAATGTGATCATGCGTTATCACTGGAAGCTTCCATCGACCCCCTGTCCGCAACATTAAAAAACGCCTTGTTGTCAGGCGGGCGCTGACGATTACGTTCGTTTTCCGAACGTGACTGACAGGCGACACACATGCGGGAATATGGCAACGCCACCATCCGCTCCGGTTCAATGGCGCAACCACAACTCTCGCATTGTCCATATATGCCCATTTCCAGGCGATTGAGCGCCTCGTCAATTTCAAACACCAGATCTTGTTCCGAGCTGACACGGGTCAGGGCGGTGTCGCGCTCATAATTATCAGTCCCCTGCTCCTCCGAACGGAAGCTGATCTCATCATCGTTTCTGGTCCGGTTAAGATTTTCCGTAGCCAGAAAATCAATCTGCCCGGTAATGCGTTCGCGCAAGCGCATCAGGGCCGCCTGGATTTCCCTTTGGTTGAGTCCACGGGAACGCGTCCTTTTAGTCGTCGACCGGGCCGCAGCCTTGATCTTCCTGCCGGCCACAGACTTCGACCTGGCAATAGACTTGCCGCTCCGCTTGGTCGGTGGAGACGTAACTTTAGACTTCTGACCTGTCCGGAGTTTGGCCGCAGGTTTGGGTCGGTGGGCGTCATCAACTTTTTTACTTGCAGGTTTACTGTTTTTTTTTGCCATATTTACACCATTAAAATCTAATTTTTCGTCGGTATTACCGACGGGCATGGTTGCCGCTGAACTATCTATATCTTACAACTTCAATTGTTTATCGGCGTGGGAATCCGTCGGATCATCAGTTTGAAGACCTTTCCGGAAATATCCTCCTTTTTGATAATGTCCGCATCCTTTTCCTGTAAATCAGTAATAGTCGCCAAGGCCAATTCAGCCAGGCGCACACGCCAGGTTTCCGGTAGCGGCCCGGCAATGTCCATCTGAACACGATCGCTGACAGCATACCCGGCTTGCTTGCGCATGTCCTGGATTATGCGGTTCAGTTCATTGGCAATCCCTTCTTCAACCAGTTCCGGTGTAAGTTCGCAATCCAGTGCAACTAACACGCCCTGGTCGGCCATCACATCGGCGCCGGCCCGGCCCACATAATTCAGGGCTACCTGCCGGCGCTCGAGCGGCCATTGTTCGTCCCGATCGAACACAATCACTTTTTGTCCTGCTTCACGCACCTGGCCGGCCTTGGCGGCCCGAATGATCCGTTGGGTGGTTTTGCCCCAGATCGGGCCAATAGATCGGGCATCGGGCGAAACCCGCAATTCGGCAAGGTTGCTCCAGTCTTCCAGTAAGTCCACCATTTTGACATTCAACTCGTTGCACACCACCGCCTGCTGGTCTTCAGTCAGCATGGCACGCTGCTCAGGCGGCAGCACAACCTGTAAACGCTGCAGCGGCTGGCGCACTCGGATGCCGCGGCGCTGACGCAGCGCCAGACCCAGTGAGACCACCAGTCGCGCCAGGCGCGTCTGGTCCAGAAGCTTCTGATCGTGATAATTTGCGGGTATTTCCGGCCAGGCCTCGAGGTGGACGGAAAGCGCGCCGGTCAGGTTGCGGAAGATTTCATCGGCAATAAATGGCGCAGCCGGCGCCAGCAGCCGGGCGGTGTTCAATATGACATAATACAGCGTGTCATAAGCCATACGCTTGTCTTCCGTCAATCCGCCACCCCAGAAGCGCGCCCGCGATTGACGGATGTACCAGTTGGTCAGGTCATCAATGAAATCCAGAATGGGCGACAACGCCTGATTAAGATGAAAACCGCGGTAGGCCTCATGCACCCGGTCGCTTGTCAAACGTAAAAGCGCCAGGATCCAGCGATCCAGGGGGTTGGTTGAGTCAGGCAATCGCTGCAAATCTCCGGTGTAACCGTCGATATTGGCGTATGTGGCAAAAAAACTGTAGGCATTCCATAACGGCAACAGTACCCGACGGGTTTGCTCCTGCACCCCGGCATCCTTGAAATTCATGTCTTCCATCATGACGGCCGGCGAACTCATCAGGTAAAGCCGGAGGGCATCAGCGCCATGGCGATCGATCAATTCCATGGGGTCAGTGAAGTTACGGCGGGATTTGGATATCTTGGCGCCATCTTCCGCCAGCAGGGTGCCGTGGACCAGACAGTTTTTAAAGGCGGCACGGCCAAGCAGAGCCACCCCCAGAACATGCAGGTAATAAAACCATCCGCGAATTTGTCCGGGGTATTCCACGATAAAATCCGCTGGAAAATGGCTTTCAAACCATTCACGATTTTCAAAAGGGTAATGACATTGTCCGAAGGGCATGGCGCCGGATTCAAACCAGCAGTCCAGGACTTCCGGCACTCGCCGCATGAC
>JAIVGW010000330.1 GCA_020201415.1 Lentisphaerota bacterium | reverse complement strand
GTATTGTGCGCGCCGTGCGGGAGTTTTTGTGGTTGCGCGGTTTCGTCGAGGTGGAAACGCCGATGATGCAGGCCCAGCCGGGCGGGGCCAACGCGCGCCCTTTCCGCACACATTACACGGCGCTGAATGCCGACATGTACCTGAGGATTGCCCCGGAATTGTTTCTTAAGCGACTGCTGGTGGGCGGCATGCCGCGTGTTTTCGAGTTGAACCGCAATTTTCGCAATGAGGGGCTTTCACGCAATCATAATCCGGAATTCACCATGCTCGAGGTTTATCAGGCATGGGCGGATCGCCGGGCCATGCAGGAACTGGTGCGTGAGATGATTGTGACGGTAGCCCGGCAAGTTTGCGGCGGGGAGCGGGTGGGCGAGCCCGCCGCTGCGTTGGATCTGGGCGCCCCCTGGCGCGAGGCCACCTACCGCGAATTGGTTTTGGAAAAAATGGGGCCGGCATGGTATGACCTGCCGTTGGCCCAGGCCCGGCAGGCGGCTTCCGCACAAGGCCTGACCTTGGAGCCGGATTGGGATCATGCTCAGATAACCCACGAGGTTTACGAAAAGTTGATCGAACGCACTTTGATGCAGCCAACTTTCGTCACCCGCCTGCCGGCCGAGTTGGTGCCGCTGGCGCGCCGTTGTGAGGACGACCCTTCCGTGGTCGATGTGTTTGAATTGGTGATCGCCGGCATGGAAATCGCTCCTGGGTATGCCGAATTGAACGACCCCCTTGAACAGCGTCGGCGCTTTGCCGCCCAGACCGGCGCCGAGGCCCAGAAAATCGATGAGGAGTTTTTGGAAGCCATGGAGTGCGGCATGCCTCCGGCCGGCGGCATGGGGGTGGGGATTGACCGCCTGGTGATGGTGCTGACCGGGGCGGAGAGCATCAGGGATGTGATCCTTTTTCCGCAATTGCGGTCCGTGAAAGACCTGGGCTCCGGCGTATAGCTCCGGCCGCCCGGGCGGTGCTGGCCTGATGGGGCGGTGTATGCGACGGTGTTGGCTGTTCGGACCGGATGTTTTATGTATCTTCCATTTTCATTATTCTTGGCTTTTAAGTATTTGCGTCCCAAGCGCACCTTTATTTCCGTCATTTCACTGATATCGGTGACCGGGGTGATCCTGGGCGTGGCGGTGCTGGTGATTGTCATTGCCGTCATGTCCGGGTTTGATGAGATGTGGCGCCGGAAGATCCTGGGATTTGATGCGCATATCACCGTCACCAGCGCCCATGGTGTGATTGAAGACGAACAGCGCATGATGGCGGAAGTGGCGCGCGTGCCGGGGGTGGCCGGCGTGGCGCCCTATATTCAGGGCCTGGTTTTCATCCAGCACGGAGAACAGGTGCACACACCGGTGTTGTTGGGGGTGGACCCCCGGTTGGAAGCCCAGGTAAGTCTGGTGTCCCACAGCATGGTGGAGGGCGAATTTGATTTAGGTTATGACGGCATGGTCATCGGGCGGGAATTGGCCCGCCGGCTGGGCGCCCGCCTGGGCGATCGTCTGTTGCTGTATTCACCGTATAATTTCACGCATGGAGCGGATGTGTTGAGCCTGCCGGAGGAACTGGAGATCCGCGGTATTTTTGAAATAGGCATGTGGGAATATGACGTTGGTTTTGCCATGGTCCCCCTGGGCGTGGCGCGCGAAATGTACGGCCTGGAACAAGGGGTGCATGCCCTGCGTGTCATGACCCATGATCCCTTCCGCGCCGCGGTCGTGGCCGGGGAAATCGACCGGCAACTGGCGCGTGATTTCCCCGAGGCCGGTTCGCGAACCTGGATGCAGATGAATCGCCAGTTGTTCAACGCCCTCAAGGTGGAAAAAAACATGATGTTTTTTCTTTTGATTTTCATCGTGCTGGTGGCGGCTTTCGGGCTTACCAACACCCTGATAGTGGAAGTGGTCCAGAAGACCAAGGAAATCGGCCTGCTCAAAGCCCTGGGATTTACTTCCGGCAGCATCATGCGGGTGTTTCTCTGGCAGGGTTGGATCCAGGGGGCCTGCGGCACGATTCTGGGCATTGCCATGGGCATTCTGGTGTTGCATTTCCGCAATGACATCATGCGCTGGCTGGCGGTGGTCATGGGTGTGGAACTTTTTCCCAAGGAGCTTTATCATTTAAGTGAAATCCCCGCCCGTGTGACCTTTGCGGATCTGGGGTTGGTGGCGGTGTTATCCATGCTGATCTGCACCCTGGCCGGCCTGGTGCCGGCCTGGCGTGCCGCCAGACTTGATCCCGCGCGGGCTTTAAGGTATGAATAAAACCATACAACAGAAGCAAACGGACGGCGCCATGGTGCTGGCGGCGGCGGGTTTGGTCAAGGAATACCATCTGGGGCGGACGCTGGTGGAGGTGTTGCGGGATGTCAACCTGGAACTTTGCCGCGGAGAGACGCTGGCTGTAATCGGCGCCAGCGGCGCCGGCAAGAGCACGCTTTTGCATGTGCTGGGCGGCCTGGAACGTCCTTCCGGCGGACGCGTGCGCCTGCTGGGCGACGATCTCTACAGCGTGTCGGCCCGGCGGCGCAATTATCTGCGGGCTGCGCATATAGGTTTCGTGTTTCAGTTTTATCACCTGCTGCCGGAACTGGATGTAATGGAAAATGTCGGGTTGCCGGCGATGAATGCCCTGGCGCCGGCAGTGGAAGATCCGGAGGACCGTGTGCGGGAACTGTTGACCGCGGTTGGTTTGGCGCATCGGGCGCATCACCTGCCGATGGAATTGTCCGGCGGCGAGCAGCAGCGGGTGGCGCTGGCCCGGGCTTTGATGAATCGTCCGGATATTCTGCTGGCGGATGAGCCGACGGGTAATCTGGACCCGGTCACCGGCGGACAGGTATTGGAGGCTTTGTTTAACTTGGTGGCACGGGAAAATCAGACCCTGGTCATGGTGACGCACAACGCGGATGTTGCCGGACGTTGCCAGCGGGTTCTGGAATTACAAGCAGGACGGCTGCAGTCGCCGGCCGGCGGCGAGAAAATCTGTTTAAAGCAACAGGGAGAAGGTTGACATGAAAATTTTTATCAATGGACGCCTGGTTCCGGAGAAATCCGCGCGGGTCTCCGTGTTCGATCACGGACTGCTTTATGGCGACGGTGTATTTGAAGGCATCCGCTCCTATAACCGGCGTGTTTTCATGCTGGAGGAGCACATAGACCGCCTTTACCGCTCAGCGCAGGCCATTGCGCTGAAAATCCCCACATCCCGGTCGGCCATGGCGGCCGCCGTGGTGCGGACCTGCAAAGCCAATCGGGTCTGGGACGGGTATGTGCGTCTGCTGGTCACGCGCGGCGTGGGCACTTTGGGTCTGAACCCCTACAACTGTCGCCGCCCGCAGGTGATTATCATTGCCGCCGGGATTCAGCTCTATCCCAAGGAGCTGTATGCCCATGGCCTGAAACTGGTTACCTGCGGCACCATGCGCAATCATCCGGAATCGCTAAATCCCAACATCAAGAGCCTGAATTACCTCAACAACATACTGGCGAAAATAGAGGCCATCAACGCCGGGGTGGAAGAAGTGGTCATGCTTAACACCCGCGGGTATGTGG
>JAIVGW010000099.1 GCA_020201415.1 Lentisphaerota bacterium | reverse complement strand
GCTTTACGATATTCAGGAGTGAGAATTACATCCGCAATCTCGTGAATACTAATACTGGTGGAGGGGGCATTGGAAAAAATTGTCCGCAATTCCGCGCGAAACTGCTCCAAGGGCTTGTCCACGAACTTCCTTCCAAGATAGACCCCGATGAACGGAATGCCGCGAGCCCGTGGAAAGTACTTTTTTTCGTCCTGGACGACGGTTCTCGTGTAGTCCGCTATTTTACTTTGCGACCAATAAGGCGCAAAAAACCAAGCCACGGACTGGCAGCAATAGTCAACGTCGAGGCGGTTGCCGTAGAGCGGCTCGGGTAGATAGGTCGGCCAGATATGTATGGTGGTCTTGATGCCAGGCCTGACGCTCCGGGCATAATCCGCCAGTTCGTTAAGACAATCGACCATCGAATCCAGAGCGAAGGCTGATTCCGATTCTTCTGCCGACATCGCAGGATGCTGTTTCCGGTAGGCTTCCAACTGTCGGAGAGATTCCTCACAGACACAGTTCTTATAATTCTGGTAGCCAAACGCATCGAAACCAACCCCAGCCAATGCCGGTGCGTTGGTGAGCTTTTCGCGCATGGCCTTTTTAGTTGCATCCATCACCTCCTTGTGATGAAAGCAGATGAATGGTTTTTTAAAAACTTCTGCATGTCCCTCCAAGGGCTCCCCGCCGGTTTGGTAGGTCTTCCTCCATTCCTGCGGATTTAAGCTGAGTTTTTTTAGTAGCTCTTCATCATATGGAGGCATGCGCTGCTCGAATTGGGATTTATCGCTGCCCTCAGGAATCTGGGGCACAAGCTTAAAATAGGTATCGACCCCATACTCCTGCGCCTTGATGGCAAATTCCTGGAGGCGTTCGTGAGTCTCGGGGGCGCCGCCAATGATCAATGCCTGGAAACCCAGTTCCTTCGCTCCGGCCAAAACAGCCTCGTCATGATCTTTCACCGCCATCCAGCCTGAACGCCATGGTTTATTCTCATTGGATCCCGCAACCAGACTCTTGCTGATCGAAGCGATTATCAGGAAGACCACAAGGAGTTTCACAAAAAGTGTAGTTGTATTTTTCATTTTATTTATAAAATATTGCTTTTAAGGTGGCATTTCAACAATCGCGGTCAGACACACACGTTATCGCGCTCAATAACCGCCGCCCCGGAAGCAAGTTCACACTGCAGCGGCATTGCCGCGCCGAACAGAAAGTTGCCGGTCACCTTCATGGGACCCGCCGGTGCGTCCATAGTGTCCGTCAACCGTAACATGCCCTGCTCATCCGAGAGTTGCACGTCATTGTCCATGATCCTGGCAAGGCGCGGGGACCGGAGGTCGAGAAGCACCGGCCCGTGCCGAACGTCAATATGGTTGTTGGCGAATGTTACGGCCGCACCCTCCGCCTGGAGCACACTCTCGGCCACCTGCCCATGAAACGTGTTGCCGGTGGCATAGAGAACGCCGCCGGCGTCGACTTGCAGCATCCGTTTGCTCTGCCCGCCGCCGATGACACATCCCTCAAGGGCCACCCGCCCCTGCCGCACGTACAGGTGCCGGTTCTCCGGATCGGCATCGTTCGCCCCCATACCGATCCGGCAGTCGGAAAAGGCGATGCCGCGCTCCGGATTGGTCCGGTTGACACGAATCAGGTCGTATGGCGCGGGTGTCGTGAGCTGATGCCAGCCGTGAAGCATGCAGTGCTCAAACCAGACCAGGCGCGGATCACCGGGCATGTCATCTGAGCCAATCTCGATGCCGATATACTGGGGAAAGATCACATAGATGCCGCGTAAATGCAGATTGTTGGCGCCATTGCCGTTGCGCGACGGCATGGCAATGGTGGCCTCCCGGTTGGCCGGCGACCCACAATTGCTGAGGTGCAGGTTTTCGAACACGCACTCCATCACGGCAACGTCCAGATACAGTGCGGCGCCGTCCGCCGTCCCGTTGATCCACAGGTCGCGGAACGTGGATTCGGTCAGGCATTTCAGGAAGATTCCTTTTCCTTGCCCGTTCCCTTGAATGGCCAGCTCACAGATATGAACGCCCTGCAAGCGCATGCGGTTCCCGGGGCGGTCCTCGCGCTCGTCCAGGCGTTTCTGCCAGTCGGCCTTGTCCGCGTGGGCAGGCGCCACACCGAAATTGGTGATTGTGCGGTCGGGGCAGCGGCCGTCGTATGAAACCTTGAATGCGAAGTCGTTGGCCGGCGGCAAGACCTCGGTTCCACGTCCCTCGCCGCGGATCGTTCCCGGCAGGTGGACGCCGATGGGCGCCGTCAGCCGATACTGGCCCGTGCTGAGAAGAACACACCCCTCCGCTTCAAGACGGTCCACGGCGTCCTGGATAACCGCCGTATCGTCTTTCCCGGCCGTTCCCTCCTTCAATCGCCCGCCGTCCTGATCCAACGACTCAATCCGCCCGCCCTTGATCCTGATCCGTATCATCTTCGGCCTTTCGCATCACCCATGACTAACCGGTGACTGATAAGAAATCGCTTTTCAGGCAACACAGGCACCCGCCCTCTGGAACCGGCCTGAAGAGCACTTTTATGTGAGTAATGTAGCGGAATCGGGCTGGCGATGTCAATTCCCGATAAAACACGCTGCGAACGCAAGCAAGCCGTGAATGAAACAGCCTCGTGACGGCAAAACAGCCCGATGAAACACATACGGCAGAACCAAAAATCAGTCCTTCGCATTGCGCGGGAGGACTTTTTGTGCCTTTGGCGTGTTTTAGACCACAAATGTAGAAAAACGAGCCCTGACCCTTTTTCCCTATAATATCGGTTGGCCATTGGTATTTAATGACTATGCCGCGGGTTTTCTTAAAGCATACTTTTTGTGTCAAAAAACGTTGATTTAAGCAAGATCAAACCATTTTCATGTCTTTTACAAGCTGTTTTTCAATCACTTGCGCAGGTCCGACCCCACTTGTCACCCCACTTGTCCCCCTATTTGGCCGGCGCCTGTTTCTTGAATTCCTCCACCGTTAACTCTTTGAGGACGGGAGACTCCACCAGTCCGCTGGGGTTCAGGAGTATAGTGATTTTTTCCAGTTTTTTTAAGCGCAATATTATTTCGCGCGCGGTAGGTGAAACCGGAAGTACAGTCTTCTCATTTGGCTGCTCTGCAGCCGGCTCAGCGGTGAGATATCCAAAGCCTTGGTCGGGTGTCCCAAATCAAGAACATACAACTTTGGCATGGAAGCTAACGGCGCAAGGTCGGTTACATCCGTACCTCTAATGATTAAAAAGGTGATAGGTTTGCCGGCCAGCGGGGTGAGGTCGGAAACCAGAGATTGGTCGGGTAAACTGATTCTGTCCAGCGCGTGCATATTGGCGGCAAATTTCAAATCCTTTAATAGTGTGGATCCTTTTTTAGCAGTTTTACCAATTGTAAAACCTAGTCCCCGCATACCGGTAAATTCGCTCAGGGCATCCACATTGCGGATAACGCAACTTTTGACGCCTAACTCTTCGATCGGAAGCCCTTTCAGCCAGGCTATGTCAACCGTAATAGAGTCAGCTCCGAATGATTTTAACGGCCAGGTCTGCAGTACGCCGTAATCCGCCAGTTCCATGCCTATTGCCAAATTTAGTTCTTCCACGGGCAACCAACGCAGACTTTCGAGCCGGACGGGCGCCGAGGATGCGAGTAATTCAACGCGGACGGTATTGGCATCCGCTGGTTCCACTTTCAGGTCGAACCTGGTATCGTCTTGATTTTCCCGGTGGGCAGCAGCCATGGCGCGTTTGATATTGCCGGTGGTGGCGCGCACATAGAGCGGACGCGGCTGTGGACCGGCCTGGGCAAGTACATCGATAAGCCGCCAGTGGGTTTGCACAAGCTCGGTCTGGCCGAACTCACGTTCCAGCGCCGCCACCGCGTTGGTGATGGCCTTGACCTCCGCAGGCACAAAGGATTTTGCGGCAATTTTGGGTATCAGTTCGTTCGGGCTCGCAGTGGCTATCACGGGAAACCAGTTGTCGCCGGCGGCGATAATCCGGGGCAGCAGCATGTTCTGGTTGTCCCATTGCGTGCCGAAGCCCGCTAATTTCAAAAGTTCCGCCAGCGCCATTTGGGCATCGCGTTCGGCCTTGATGGCCAATGGATCGCTTGATCTTTTCTGCGCTGACGCGGGAGGGGCCGGAGCCGTTACGGATTGGGTGGGCGCAGAAGATGCAGTTGACGGGGCGGCGGATTCGACAACTTCCGGGGCCAGGCATTCCAGGGCGATCAGGATAACATCGTTGGAGACGGCCACCGCACTGGTCCCGTGCGTGGCGCGATATTCAACGGCGGCGCGGGCCAGCCGATCCTTGACATCCGCCGAAGCATCAGCCGCCCGCTCCGTGATGGCCTGAGCCAGCGCCGTGGGATCCGCAACCCGGCCCCGATGCCCCAGCATGGCTAATAACCTTGCGAAATCACGCTCCGCCAGGCGCGCGGCCTGTTCCGCTCGCAGCGCGTCCAGCCGTTCGCCCAACGCGCGCGCAAGGGGGCCATCATCATCCGCCAAGGCGGCTTGCGCGGCGTCGGCATTGCCGGCCTGAATCGCGATGACGGCCCGGCCGATGGCCGTGCGTTCACCACCCCGTTTGCGGCGCTCGGCCGGCGATAAATCGGCAATGCCGAAATCGCGACCGAGAATGCCGGCGGCTACCTGCCGGGTTGCCTGTACTTGTCCGCCGGCGACTCCGGTGATCTGCAAGGTCTCCTTGCGATTGCCGTCGAACTCCACGCGGACTTCCCGGCCACGCTGCGCATCGAAGCTGGCCAGGATACGGCGGGGCTCTTCGGTAATCGTCCGCACTTCCGTCAGCGCGCGTTCGACTTCCGGTTTAACGGACGCCAGGGCCGGTTGACGCAAACCCGACTCCAACGCGGCCAGAGCGTCGGGAACCCGGCCGGCGAGCAGGGCTCCGGCGGCGGTATTCAACACGTCCGCCATTGCCGCCCGCGCCTGTGCGGCGGCCTGGTCCTGCGCCTGGCCATCCGCGGCTGCGCGTTGCCGGTCTGCTTCGGCCGCCCGGGCGGCGGCCTGCTCGTCGCGCTGCCGCATAATCTCTGTGATCCGGGCTTCCCGCATCTCGGCCCGGTCCGCCGCGCCCGGCCCTTTATCAGCCGCCAGCAGCGCCAAAGCGTCGGCATACTTACCTTCCGCGGCCAAGGCGTCTGTCTGCGCCTTAAGCGCGGCCCAGGCGGCGGCCGCCGCCTGTTGGTATTGCTCATCCATGGCCTGCAAGTCTGCGGCGGCAAGCGCGGGGTCTTCCTCGGGGATTACAGCCGCCGTCACGGGCACCGGTTCCGCGGGGGCGGCCGCCTCCAGCGGCGCTGCCGGCGCGTCCGCATCTCGCGGACGCAGCCAAAGCGCCAGAACTACTCCAATCGCCACCAGCATCACCCCGGCCGCGATGCCGGCCGGCTTCAGCCAGGGGCGTCCTGTCGCCGATATCGGCGTCGGCGCGGTTCTCAGGACCACATGCGGCACCGCCCGGTGTGACGGCTGCATGCGGGCCGGGCGGCGCTTGCGGATTTCCTCCAGTTCAACCATGTCCCGTGCGCGGATCAACGTCGAAGCGCCCGCTCCCGGCGCCGCGCGCGTGGGTTTATCACCGGCCAGAACACGATCCACATCGGCGATCAGGGCCGCCCAGTTTTCATGTCGCGCATCGCGTTCCTTGGCCAGCATGATTTCCAACAGCTCCGTCAAACCTTCACTCAGGCGCGGATTAAACGCGCGCGGGTCCGGTAACGACTCGGCGATCTGTTTGCGGAGGACTTCAACCAGGCTCGAACCGCTGAAAGGCAGGTTGCCCGTCAACATGTGATACAGCGTCGCGCCCAGCGAATACATGTCGGCGCGCGCATCCATCAGCACGCCCCCCTCCACCTGTTCCGGGCTCATGTAGTTCGGCGTGCCCATTATCGCGTTGGTCATCGTCAGGCCCGTATTGGCGCCCAAGCTCTTCGCCAGCCCGAAATCCACCAGCCGCGGCTCGCCATTCGGGTCAATCAGGATATTCGATGGCTTGATGTCGCGGTGCAGCAACTGGTGGCGCTCCCAAGCGTACGCTAAAGCCCCCGCCAGCTTACGGGTGATCTGCAATGCCGCGCGTTCGCCGTACACCCCGTGCTTTTCAAGGTGCGCCGTCACCGACGGCCCATCCACGAACGCCATGGCAAAGAACAGCACGCCGGAGTCCGCCCCCGCGTCGAACGCCGTGACAATATGCGGATGCTCCAGCCGGCCCAGCATCTTCAATTCATTCAGAAAGCGCTCGGCCGTCGCTTTGCTCCGGTTCATGTGCGGCGGCAACACCTTCAGCGCCACCTTGCGGTCCATGGAAAGCTGTGTGGCCAGGTACACCTCGCCCATGCCACCCACGCCCAGTTTCGACTCTATGCGGTAGCCGCCCAAGGTCGTCCCCGGACCGAGTCCGGCCAATACGGACATTGAAACGTCATCAACATTATCGCTACTCAAGGGCAACATATTACTTTAAAAATGATGCTCTCAACGAAAGACGATTATGTCAAGTCAAATTCAGGGCAATTTAGGGGGCTGGCCTTTAAAATCAAAGCCTTTTTATGTCTTCTACATGCTATTTTCAATAACTTGCGCAGGTCCGACCCCACTTGCCCAAATCAAATGCCAAATCAATTGTAGAATGTCGAGACGTGGACCTTAATTACGCCCGCCGATCGCCATTCACGAACCAGTTCCTGGCGTCGTGCCGCTGTCCGCAGCTTCCGGCTCCGTCTGTCCCTGCGTTGTTTGGTTTTCATGCTGCCGGTCTATCACACCACGGCGGCTTTGCATAGGGGGTGCCCGGTCGGACGGATACTATTTTTCAACAAGGTCAACACCTTCAAATGGTACAAGGAGCGAGTCCGGCCGGTGACGCCGGAACATAACCCCTATGACCGAATGAAGGCCCTGACGCTGGCGTTACAATGGGGCGACTCTATTCCGGTCGGGGTCATCTACCGCAGCCGGCGCCCCAGTTTTGAAGTTCGGCAGCCGGTTCTGCATTCAGACACGTTGATCGGCCGTCTGTCTGGGGTGTCAGCGCCAGCAATCGACTGACAGTCCAGACTCATGCCGCCACCGACAACGCGAACGCTCCCGCCGGTAGGGTTACACCCCATGGCACAGGTTCATCCCGCGCCGTAGTATTATGCTTACAAACAAGGCAGGGAACAACGATCAGGAATTACAACAAGGAGGAAGAACAATGACGACAGCAAGGCAAGTCTACAAATGCAACGTGTGTGGCAATATCGTCGAGGTCCTGGATATTGGCGAGGGCGAACTCGTCTGCTGCGGCGAGCCGATGCAGCTTCAGGCCGAGAATACCGTGGACGCGGCGCTGGAGAAGCATGTCCCGGTGATACATGACTCTCGGCACAATACTTTTGATCGTTTTGATTCTCTTTCTCGTGGGCGCATTGCCCACCTGGCCCCACAGCAAGCGCTGGGGATATTACCCAAGCGGACTGCTTGGACTCGTCGTCGTGATTCTCCTCGTGCTGGTCCTTTTGGGACGGCTGTAGGCGGCATCGACGCGGAGCTGTTTGACGTGATCTCCGGCTTCGAAGCGCTGGGCGGAGAGGCGAGGTGACAGGTGCGTCTTCGCTCCTGTACACACCGTACCCTTGAACTGACGGTGCGCATCAACTTGGTAGGGTTTAACCCCATAGCGTTTAAATGGCAATCCGGACTATCTTCATGCAACAACATCAAAGGGAGGCGTTATCATGAGCGGCAAGACGGATATCGTGAAGGGTCGAATCAAGGAAGCGGGCGGAGTGCTGACCGGCAATGACCAGATGCGCAATCGAGGCAAGCTGGATCAGGCAGTTGGCCGCGTTAAGCAAGCTGCCACGAAAGCCGGCGACAAGGTGGCGAAGCGCATGCGCAAGTAATACGGCACTATAGGATCGCATGACGCAAGGTGGATAACAAGACAAGAAATGTAGCCGAATATGGCCGAGATAATGCAAATCAGAAGCAAGGCGACCACCCGGGGCTCCGGGCGAAAAAGGGAGTGGTAACTAAGGTATGTGAGTGTGTGAGTTGGTGAGTATGTGAGGAAATTTGACAAACGCTACACCCACATACCCACACACTCACACACTCACTCACCAACCCACATACCCACACACTCACACACTCACACACTCACATATTCACACACTCACATACTCACATGCAATGGTTTTTTTTGTCGAAGTTATAGGGATAAAACGGCGCGTTGGTTCATGGTGTGCTGAATGACAACGGGAGGGAAAACGAGTATGAATTTGTATTTTCGCGACGGTAGGTTGGCGATTTTGGTTCTGGTTCCACTGGTGGGCATGGCAATCACGGCGCGGGCGGGCGGCCTGCCGGGTGATGCGGAGGCGGCGGCGCACGGCGACGAGGCGGCCAATGTTCAACTGGTTCAGGAGACCGAGCAAAAATCCGCTGACTTTGTGTTTCGTCAGTACAACCTGGCCGTTCTTTCGCACTACTCCTACCTGATCGGCAGCGGTGGCGAGGCCATGATCGTGGATCCGGCCCGCGATATCCGCCGTTACCTGGAGGACGCGCAGGAGCTGGGTCTGAAGATCACGAAAGTATACCTGACCCATTCGCACGCCGATTTCGTGGCCGGGCACATGGAGTTGGCCAAAGCCACGGGGGCGGAGATCATCGTCAACGCCGCAACCAAGGCTGGTTATCCGCACAAAGCGGTCGTGGATGGCGATGCTATCGCCTTCGGCAAGGTGCGCGCGGTCGTCGTGACGACTCCGGGGCACACCCCCGATGGCACCTGCCTCTATGTGTACCACCCGGCCTCCGCGAGCAATCCCGCGTTTGTCTGCACCGGCGACACGCTCTTCATCGGCAGCGTGGGCCGTCCGGATTTGATGGGGGAAGGCATGAGC
>JAIVGW010000329.1 GCA_020201415.1 Lentisphaerota bacterium | reverse complement strand
GCCGGATCCGGAAGTGCTGGCGCTTATCGTGAAGGACGCGGAACCGCCCGGGCGTCCGCTGGCGCTGATGTTCAACCATGCCGGGCATCCCAATGTGCTCTCGGGCGACAATTACGCGATCAGCGCCGATTATCCCGGCCTGGCCGAAAGACTTCTGGAAAATGAACTTGGCGGTCTGGCGATGTTTGTCAACGGCGCCCAGGGCTCGACGGATATCGATGGACTCAAGGATCGCGATGATGCCGGCCTGCAAAGAGTCGGCGCAGCCCTGGCCGACGCCGTCGGAAAATGTGCGGCTGACCTGCAATGCGCGCCCCTGAAGGTGGCCGGCGCCTCCATGCGCTACAACATCCCGGCGCGCAAGATTACCGACGCCGAATTTCGCTGGGCCCGGGAGGTCATGGAGAGTACCGGCGGCGCGGTCGATGCCGTCGCCGATGGCGTGGGCGATGATTACAAGGCGCGACATTACTTGAAACTGCGTGAAATCCAGGACCGCGATATCGAAGTTGAGCAGGTGGCTTTGCTCGTGGGCGATTGCGCGATTGTTTCCTTTCCCGGCGAACTCTTCACCGAGATCGGCCTGCGCATCAAGGCCGACAGCCCGTTTCCGCATACCATGATCGCCGGCCTGGCCAACGGCTATATCGGCTACATCCCCACCGCCAAGGCCCTGCTCGAAGGCGGCTATGAGCCGGATACCAGGCATCTGGACGCATCGGCGGAGCAGATCGTTCTTGATAAAACCATGGAGCTGCTCAATAATCTGAACGGCGGGAAACAGCCGCGGCAGCCCCGGCCGAATCACAAGGCCTGAGCGGAACGGATGGAAGTCAAATGGCTCAACAATCAATATCCATGCTGCAGGATCAGCGCCAGGTGCAGACTCTGGCGCCGCAACTGCGCCAGTCGCTGGAGATGCTGCAACTGCCGCTGATGGAGCTGCGCACCATGGTGCAGAACGAGTTGCAGCTGAATCCCACCTTGGAGGAAAAACCGCCCGAGACCGCGCCCCTTGAGCTCGATCCCTCGGACGGGGGCGTGGATGACGCCAAGGAGCTCAATTTCAACGAGGAATTTGAAATCCTTTCGCGTATGGACGACGAATGGTTCGACTATTTCATGCAGGAACAGGAATATCGTGTGTCGGATACCGATCGCGACCGCAAGCGCGAGTTTGTTTTCAATACCGATGGCGAATCTTTGCAGGAACACCTGCGCGGACAACTGGCCGTGGCCGCCCTGGATGAATATGAGAAACGTTTGGGCGAGTTGCTGATCGGCAGTATCAACGAGGACGGACACCTGGCCCAGGATCTGGAGCCGTTGGCCGAGTCCGCCGCGGTTGATGTCGAGCGGCTGCGGGATATCCTGCACCTGGTCCAGGACTTCGATCCCGTGGGTGTGGGCGCGCGCAACCTCTCCGAATGCCTGATGCTGCAATTGGAGCGCCTGGGCCATGATGATGCCTCCGTCGCCATGGACATTGTGCGCGAACATCTGGAACTGCTCGGCCGGCACGATTACCAGGAGATCGCCCGCCGACTGGCCTGTCCCATTACCGAAGTCCATCGGGCCGCCCGCCTGATTGCCACGCTTGATCCCAAACCCGGCCGGGCCTTCAGTCCCACCACGACCCAATACGTCGCCCCGGATGTGGTGGTGGAAAAGATCGATGGCGTTTACCAGGTCATGCTGAACGACGACCAGTTGCCCCACCTGCGTATCAGCCGCCAGTATCGCGACCTGATGCGCCAGGAGGACACCAAGACCGAGGTGCGCGAGTATATCCGCGAACGCATGCGTTCGGGCATGCTCCTGATCAAGAGCATCGTGCAGCGACAGCAGACGCTTTACCGCGTGGCTTCTGAAATCGTCCGGGTGCAGACCGACTTTCTTGATCAAGGTATCGCCCACCTGAAACCGCTGGTCATGGCCGACGTCGCCCGGCGGGTCAAACTGCATGAGACCACTATCAGCCGCTGCGTGGCCAATAAATACATGCAGACCCCCCAGGGCCTGCTGGAAATGAAGTTTTTCTTCACCCCGGGCCTGAAAACGGCCAATGGGGCCGCCGTCTCAAACAAGACCGTGCAGGACATGATCGCTTCCCAGGTCGCCCGCGAAGATCCCGAACATCCACTTTCCGACCAGGAACTGGAGGAAAAATTACGGCAACAGGGCATCAAGGTGGCCCGGCGCACTATCGCCAAATATCGCCTGACGCTCAAAATACCGCCGTCGCATCTGCGCCGGGCGCACCTGTGATCGGGGCAATTCCAGGCACCGTACGGCCGTCCCGCGCATAACCTCACTAATCTAAGCGCCGCCGGACCCTGGATCGGAAAAATTCGCGGACTTGCTTTTTTTTGCGAAGAATTTCAGTGCGCTCGCGTCTAATTAAACAAAGGGCGTTGACTTGTTTGGGAATATTTATCCTCTCCGGCAGCGTGTCGGTCGTGGTGCGCAGTGTTGACTGGCGGTGTTATAATATTGTTCCGCAAATGTTTATACGTGCATGATGATTGAAACAGATGAGTATCTGGTGCGGGCTTATGTGGCTGGCGGTTGTCTGAGCCTGCTGGACAAGTTGATTGATCGGCATCTGGTCAAGGTGCGTAACTTGATCTGCTCCATGGTTTTGAATGCCAGCGATGCGGATGATTTGACACAGGAAACCTTTATTAAGGCCACTGCGGCCTTGCCGGGGTTCAGGCATAATGCCTGTTTCAAAACATGGCTCTACCGGATTGCCGTCAATACTGTCCGCAGTTTCATGCGGCGGCGTGGGGCGATGCTGGTGGATTTCACGGGAGAAATGCACGAATCGGCGGTGACGGCCTCCGTGACGCCATCGTCGGAAGTAATCTCCCGCGAGGAATGGGCGCGGTTAATGCGGGCGATTACCAGTCTCTCGCCCTGCCTGCGCCGGGCTTTCATCCTGGTGGGGGTGCATGAATTCAATCCGCGCGAGGCCGCCCGCATCGAGGGCTGTCTTACGGCCACGATGTACCGTCGGGTACATGTGGCGCGGCGGCAGTTGCAAAAAATGTTAAGAGAAGAGGTTGCGTCATGAAGGATTCAATGGATGCAAAATATCGCCGGCTGTTTCAAAATATGGCCGTAAAAGATACGGCTGTGGCTGATTTGCGCGGCCGGGTTCTGGACGCAGTGCATGCGCAGTCGCGATATGTTGCCGTGCGGCGTTACCGGTTCCGACGTCAGGTTTGGTTCATCGTCCACGGACTGGCCGCGGTGGCGGCGCTCTGTCTGATGGTCTGGTATCTGGTCCCCCGCGCATCATACCCGCCGTCCGGCGCCATGAAACTGGCCATCAATGATAATGCGGCCATACCGCAGGAGCGGCGCGCGGCGGGCGCCCTGCTGTTTCGGGAAATGGAAGCGCTTTTCGGCAAACAACTGGATTGGGTCTGCGAAAACGGCGGCGAGGTCTGCATGGGCCTGCACTCGGCGCTTGCCCCGGTGTCCGGCGCTCCCTTGCTGGTGCGTCTGACGGTGCAGCGCCAGGACGATCGGCAGCAGTGGCAGCATTACC
>JAIVGW010000098.1 GCA_020201415.1 Lentisphaerota bacterium | reverse complement strand
ACCGCGTCACACTGGTGACGAAGGCGCGGGCCAGCTTCACGCCCAAGGATTTCAGCGATCACATCGATGGCGCGCTGGCGCGCCTGCAGGTGGAATGCATCGACATCCTGCTGTTGAAAAATATCGACAATGACGCATGTGTGGCCAATATCCCGGCGCTGTCGGAAGTCGTGGCGCGCGTCAAGGCCCAGGGCAAGATTCGCTTCGCCGGTCTTTCATCACACAGCCCGGAGCATGCCTGCCAGGCGATCGAGACCGGCGCCATTGACGTGGCGGAAGTGCCGTACAATTATGCCAACCGGGTGTTCGAAAAGGTGCTTGACCTGGCTGTTGCGCGTGATGTGGGCATTCTGGCCATGAAGCCCCTGGGCGGCGGACGTCTGTTTGGCGAGGCGGCCAAGGGCAGCAGCGACACGCTGGAGACATTGGTCGCCGCCCTTTCGTTTGCGATGTCGCACACCTGCCGGCCGGTGTTGATCCCGGGGATCGGCACCGACATGGAACTCGACCGTTACCTTGAGGCGATTCCACGGTTACTGATCCTCTCCGACACCGAAAAACAGGCGTTGATCGAACAGGCCCAGGATCTGGGAACTGAGTTTTGCCGGGGCTGCGGATACTGCCGTTCCGTTTGTCCGTCCGGCATTCCCATCGACGAGATTCTTCCGCTGCTGGACCGTTTCGAACATATCCGCACGGATCAGACTTACCGGCAGCAGCTCGCGAGGGAATTCGCCGCCATCGGCGCCGATCCGACCGCCTGCCGCGACTGTCGCAAGTGCATTGAGGAGTGTCCGTTCAAACTGCCCGTCCCCGAACGGCTGAAACAGGCTTTTGCCGTGCTGACCCGGTAACCCGATCTGATCTGCGCACCAGATGAAGCACTGTGTGCACAGCTCAGCGCATCACAATGCGTTCTGGAATCAGGACGGGATAATCCAGGCGAAACACCCAGTATTCCCGGCCGGTAATCCGCATGCGCCGGTTCAGCAAGGACTTGAGCTGGGCATCATTGCCGCGCACGTAGCAGATGGTGAATTCCGAGCCGGTCTCCGGCCGCACCCCGGTCAGCCGGTAACGGCTCGGGGTACGGGCAAAGAAACTGCGCGGACGCAGCGTGCCCTCGTAATCACGCAGTTCGCCCTGCGGCATGGCGTGATTAAGATCCAGGTCGGCAGGCGGCGCGATGACCGGCGGCGCCACCGGTTGGGGCGGCGGCGGTGGAGGTTCCGCCACCACGACCGGTTCAGTTGGCGGCTCTTCCTGAACCACTGGTTCAGGTTCAGGCTCCGGCGGCGTGGGCAGCACCAGTTCCACCAGCGAAGCGGCTACCCAGAGCGAGGCCGCGGACGGTGGAGCGATACGGATCCAGTCGGCATGTGAACCGCGCACTTCCACCGGATCGCCATCAGCAAGCTGGCCCACCACGTTGAAATTGATTCCCGCGCCGGCGCGCACATTGACGCTCCGGTTACAGCGGATCATGCCGTCCTGCACATAATCGCCAAGCACCCACAAGTCGGCATGATCCGGCGGCAGCACTTCCACCCATTCTTCCGCCACGCTTTTGACGGTCAGAATGTCAGGCTCCGACACCTGGGCCACCACTTCAACGGTTAGGGAAGGCTTGGCGCGCAGGTTGCATATGCACCTCCCTGGTCGGTCCGGGAATTCCATCAGACAGGGCGCGGCGGCTTGTGCATTGCGGCCCGGACGGATCACTCTTCCGGCTTGGTTTTGGGCAAACCCAACCCACGGTCGCCCTCTTTCCACTTGCCTCGCTCACGCAACAGGTTGATGCGTTCAAAACGCTTCAAAACGTTGCGTTTGACCATGATCTTGTTGGCTGACTTCAAACTGGAATGCTGCCCCATGTCACTTCCCTTTGCAAAATCCGTTCCGGTTAAACTAAAATGCTTGCAGACAGGATATTCCATCCGCCGGAAAAGTCAAGCGCAAATCAAAACTCCGGCGGACGGGGCAAACCGTCCAGATCTTTGATCGACTGCTGCAGTTCTTGATCGGGCAATTCGTAATTGTTCAGGCGGCCATCCAGGAAAGCCTCATAGCCGGTCAGATCCATCAGACCGTGCCCGGACCAGTTGAACAGGATCACCCGCTCGCGCCCCTCTTCCTTCGCCTTGAGCGCTTCGCGCGCGGCGGCGGCAATGGCATGCGAGGTCTCGGGGGCCGGGATATGCCCCTCGGTGCGCGCCCACAGCATGGCGGCCTCGTAGCATTCCAACTGCGGCAGGGACTGGGCTTCCATCAGACCTTCACGCACCACGTGACTGACTAACGGCGCCACACCGTGATAACGCAGACCGCCGGCATGTATCGGCGCCGGCACGAAACCATGGCCCAGGCTGTGCATGGCCAGCAGGGGCGTCATCATCGCCACATCGCCCGAATCGTAAACGAAGGGCCCGCGTGTCAGCGTCGGGCAGGCGGCCGGCTCGACCCCCAGCACCCGCACATCGCGACCGTGAATCTTGTCGCACAGGAACGGGAAGCTGATGCCGGCGAAATTGGACCCGCCACCGACGCAACCGATCACGACATCAGGATAAGCCCCGACCTTGGCCATTTGTTTCTGGGCTTCCAGGCCGATGATGCTCTGATGCAAAAGCACGTGATTAAGCACGCTGCCCAACGCATAGCGCGTGTCCTTGGAGGTCACGGCGTCTTCAATCGCCTCGCTGATGGCAATAGCCAGACTGCCGGGCGAATCCGGCGTGGCGGCCAGCACGGCGCGGCCGGCTTGCGTTTGGTCGCTGGGGCTGGCGATGCATTCGGCGCCCCACACCCTCATCAACATCTTGCGGAAAGGCTTCTGCTGAAAACTAATGCGCACCATGTAAACCTTGCATTCCAGTTCAAACATCTGGCAGGCCATGGCCAGGGCGCTGCCCCACTGGCCGGCGCCGGTCTCGGTGGTAAGGCGCTTGATGCCGAAAACCTTGTTGTAGTAGGCCTGGGCCACGGAAGTGTTGGCCTTGTGGCTGCCGGCGGGTGAAACGCCTTCATTCTTGTAATAGATGCGGGCCGGCGTGCCAAGGGCCTTCTCGAAATTAACGGCCCGGCAAAGCGGGCTGGGCCGCCACAGCAATAACTTCTCCAGCACAGGCTCGGGAATATCAATCCAACGCTCGCGGCTGACCTCCTGCTCGATCAGGTTCATGGGAAACACCGGAGCCAGATCCTCCGGCCCGATCGGCGTGCCGTCTTTTTTGACCGGCGGCGGCAGGGGATGCGGCAAATCAGCCTGGATGTTGTACCATTGCCGGGGCATTTCATCATCATTCAACAAAATCTTGTTCATTTCGCTCATACCGCTACTCCTCTTTTGGTTTGGATTTAAGCACAGGCTTGGCGCGTTGCGCGACAATACGGCTAAACAGCACGGAACCGCGGCGCAATTCGCGCGAACCGCGTGTGATATTACACAAACTCAATCCCAGGCGCCGGGCAATTTCACGCTGCGACAAGCCGGCATCCAGCAGCCGCACCAACTGCCAGCGGCGCAAAAGGCGCACACGCTCCCGCGGTGTAAGCAGGGCCTGCAACCACGCGCGCACTTCCGCCGGCCGGCTTAATCCGGCCAGCACCCGGGCGATTTCGTCGATGGAGTCGCGTTTCATACCCGCTTCCGCTGATGCGGCCCAGGCCGCGCTACTACACATAGAAACACAAGCAGGATAGCAGTCCGGCGCCGGAAGGCAAGTACGAAACGAATTTTTTCTATTGCCAAATCAACGGACTTTGCTAGAATGTAATAATGTTTGGCGGTTGGTGTTGACTGATCCGGTGGCGACCGGAGCCGCCCAAGGGCCCGGATGAGGAGCGCGGTTGAGAGAGAGGTACAAATTAGGCTGGGTGCCGGACGTGCCGGATACCCGCGATGTCGCTTTTGCGGAGAAATTCCGCCTGCCGCGGGAACTGCCGCACTCGGCGGATCTGCGTTCAGCCTGTTCGGGCGTAAAGGACCAGGGCGCTTTGGGGTCATGCACGGCCCAGGCCCTGGCCGGCGCCTTGGAGTTTTTGCAGCTGCGCGAACTGGGCGGACCCACGGCCCGCTACCGCGATCTGAGCCCGCTGTTTCTGTATTATAATACGCGCGTGATGATGGACACGGTGGCCAGCGATTCGGGAGCCATGCTGCGGACCGCGGTCAAATCCCTGAAAAAAACCGGCATTTGCCGGGAATTGCTCTGGCCTTACATCGTCAAACTTTTCGCGGTGCAACCGCCCCCGCCCTGCTATACCGAAGCCCGGCGCCACCGGGTGCTGGCTTATCAAAGATTGCAGACCCTGCCGGAAATGCGCGCCTGCCTGGCCATGGGCGACCCGTTTGTCTTCGGTTTCGCCGTTTACGAACATGCCCTGACCGCCGCGACCGCCCGGACCGGCCGTTTGCGCAAGCCGCGGCGCGGCGAACGCATGGTGGGCGGCCACGCGGTCATGGCCGTGGGCTATGACGACCGCCGGCGCCTGTTGCTGTTTCGCAATTCCTGGGGCCGGAACTGGGGCCGGGAAGGCTACGGCGAACTGCCTTACGCCTACCTGGAAAGCCGCGAACTTACGGACGATTTCTGGCATGTGCAGACGACTTCCAACAACACCTACGCCCGGGGCCGGACCGCCGGCGCGTCCAAACGAAAAGCATGATGAATACATCTGACGGGAAAATCGAGACCGAAGCAACCGCCGACACGGATGACGGCGACCAAAGTACGCCGGCCGGCTTGCGCCGGCCGGCCGCGACCATAAAGATTACCGTCGGCGCCGCGCCGCGCGGCAGCGGGGCGCGGCCATGACACTGCTGTTGCTGAGTTCGGTGTTGTTATTGCTATTGCTGTTTTCAGCGTTCTTCTCCAGCGCTGAGACGGTGTTCTTTTCGCTCAGCCCGATCACGATTCACCGCATCCGCCGCACAAGGCCGCGCGCGGCGCGCGAAATCGAGACGCTGCTGGCCACCCCCACGCAACTGCTCTCGACCATCCTGATCGGCAACACCCTGTCCAACATCATCGCCGCCACCATTGGCTACCTGCTGGCCGAGACTTTTTTTCCCGGCCGGGGCACAATCATTGCCATCATCGGCATGACGGTGCTGCTGATCATTTTCTGCGAGATGGCGCCCAAGCGGCTGGCAATACAGCGCACTGAGCGCATGGCGGTGATTTACCGCCGACCATTGCGCATCATGGTCATGCTGTTTACCCC
>JAIVGW010000328.1:3606-6919 GCA_020201415.1 Lentisphaerota bacterium | reverse complement strand
AACGTGAAGTCGGGACGCAGGCTGCATTTTACGAACCTTGGAACATTTGCGGATTGCGCATCTGGCTGGATGCTGTCGATGATATATTCAATTTTATGAGAGAAACGCATGGTCCATGCCGTCTGCAGGAGACCTGTTCAAACATTCTGCCGGAGCGCCGCCAGGTAAGGCTGGCCGTCCAGGACGCCTCCGCGCGCATCTGTCCGGAAACGGTTCATCCTTGGTGCCCGCTACCCAAAGAAGGTCTAAGGATTGAGGACTGTTTTCGTGGGGAGGCCTGCTGGATGGGTGCCTTTCACAACTTTTCAGCACATGGCGGTTTGGATATAAATCATCCTAAGGGCACGCCGTTATGTGCGCCGATAGATATTGATGACCACTTCCTCTACAACTCGACGGCCATGGGCGGACCCAACAACAGATGGCGAGGTATTCGTCATTGGCCGGACGGCAAGCTCTGGGTGCTGGCGAGCAGTCACATGACGCACTTGACGGTCCCGGAACATACGGCGCTGCAAGCCGGTACGCAATACGCCGAGGGCGCAGGCGTCCGGGTCGGGGCATTTGAGCACAGCCATTTTTGCTTTGCGATTCTCGATCAAGGGGAGTTGATCCGGCTCGATCCATGGATCCTGTTCTGGCAGATGTATCAAGACAAAATTGCAACGGCATAGTTAGAGGCGAATAACAGAAAAGAAATCACCATGCGTGTGTCGGACAAAATCATGTTTGACCATAAAGCAAGGAGACCTCAGTCACGCAGCCTTCGTGCAAAGCGCCCCGGCGGCTTTCCCGTAATTATACGGAAAACCCGCATGAAGCAGGCCGGATCCCGTTATCTGACCTGGCCGGCCACTTCTTTGACCGGCCTGCCGTGCGCCAGCAGCGACTTGGCCCGCGCCATGCACCGTGCTGATATATGTCAACTTGTCATTCATCGCGCCAACCAAACGCGCAATTATTAAAACGCACTTGCCGAACGCTTCGTGAAGCGTTACATTTAATGAGTTTTGGGCGAGTGGTGGAATGGCAGACACGCAAGACTTAGGATCTTGTGCCGCAAGGCTTG
Source organism: Lentisphaerota bacterium (assembly GCA_020201415.1). GTDB lineage: Bacteria > Verrucomicrobiota > Kiritimatiellia > JAAZAB01 > JAAZAB01 > JAIVGW01. The sequence goes on along the minus strand of JAIVGW010000328.1, from coordinate 5,850 downwards.
CGGGTTCAACTCCCGCCTCGCCCACCAGCTTGAGGACGATGATCCCCGGCTGTGGGCTATCATTGTTTTTGGTTGTATTGGTGTGGTTTGCGTTTTCCGGTACTGGCGCTAAAGGGTGTTCGATGAAAATTCTGGTGATCAATGCGGGGAGTTCGTCGGTAAAATTTACGCTCTATGAAAGCGAAGGCGAGCACATGCTGGCCAAGGGGCTGATAGAGCGGATCAATTCAGCTAACACCAGCTTGAAATATGCCAATCATCGCGGTGAAAAGTTGGAAAAAGACATTTCGGCCAATTCCTATGAGGCGGCGATTTCCGCCGCCTGTCTGGCGCTGGTTGACAAATCGATGGGGGTCATCAACAACCTTTTTGAAATTGAAGGCATCGGCCATCGCGTGGTGCATGGCGGTCCGGATGTGTATGGTTCAGCCATCATCACCACGGAAATCAAGCAGACGATCATGGATTGTTTTGCCCTGGCCCCGCTGCATAACCCTCCTAACTACGAAGGCATTGAAGCCTGTGCGCACCTGTTTGCCAATGTGCCCATGGTGGCGGTTTTCGACACGGCGTTTCATCAGACCATGCCGCCGGCGGCCTATACCTATGCGTTGCCGACTGAAATTGCCGCCAAAAATCAAATCAGGCGTTACGGGTTCCATGGGACTTCGCATCATTATGTTGCCCTGGCCGCGGCGCAGACTCTGGGGCGGGCCTTGGATGAAGTGCGACTGATTACGGCGCACCTGGGCAATGGTTGCAGCATTACCGCCGTGAATAAGGGGCGGGTTGAGGACACCAGCATGGGAATGACTCCCCTGGAAGGACTGGTCATGGGAACGCGTTGCGGCGATATCGACCCGGCCATTGTGCTGATGTTACGCAACGCCGGTTACAGCCTGAGCGACGTGGACAAGATTTTGAACAAATCCAGCGGGTTGCTGGGGTTGGCCGGCATAGGCAGTAATGACATGCGTGATATTCTGCAGGCGATAGCCGCCGGGAACAACGCTGCACAGATGGCGCTGGATGTGTTTGTTCACCGTCTGGTTAAATATGTCGGGGCTTATGCCGCGATAATGAACGGTTTCGATGCGCTGGTTTTCACCGCCGGCATTGGCGAAAATGTGCCGGTTTTACGGGCCCGTGTATGTGAAAAACTGGCCTTTATGGGAGTCAAGCTGGACCGGGCTCTGAATAAGAGCAATGCCCTGCGTATTTCCCAGGAAGGCACGGCGCCCGCGGTGCTGGTTGTGCCGACCAATGAGGAGCTTATGATTGTGCGGGAGACGGCGCGCCTGCTGGAGTGAATGTTCGCGGTCCGCGCTTGATGAAAAACATGTTGACCGCAGGGATATATCTGGTATTAATTATAGAGTTTTGTGTCGATGAAACAGGTCTAAAAAAGGAACAGTAATATGGCCAAGCGAAAAGTTGTAGCCAAGCAAGTCAAGTCAGCCGTCAAATCCCGCGGTAATAAGGCGCTAAAGTATGTCTACCGGTTCGGCGCGGGCCGTGGTGCGACGGAAGGTAATGCAGATTTGAAGGAGTTGTTGGGCGGTAAGGGCGCCAATCTGGCTGAAATGTGCCGCATCGGCCTGCCCGTTCCCGCCGGCTTCACCATCACCACCGAATGCTGTGTGGATTATTTCCGCAACAAGATGAAATTTTCAGCATCCTTGAAAAAGGAAGTTGAAGAGGCCCTGAAACAGACTGAAAAACAGATGGCCATGAAATTCGGCGATGCGAAAAACCCGTTGCTGATTTCCTGCCGCAGCGGCGCCCGCAAGTCCATGCCCGGCATGATGGAGACGGTGCTGAACGTAGGCCTGTGTCCTGCCACCATTCCCGGTCTGATTGCCAAGACCGGCAACGAGCGGTTTGTTTATGACGCCTATCGCCGTCTGATCATGATGTACTCGGATGTTGTCATGGAGAAGGCCGAGGGCATGGAGCCGGCTGAAGGGCATGGCATCCGTCTGCAGTTGGATCGCATGATGGAGGAAGTCAAGCGTCAGCGCGGTGTGGAAAAGGATACCGACCTGACTGCCGATGATTTGAAAAAATTGTGCGCCGCGTTCAAGGAGCGGGTCCGCAAGGTGCTGGGCAAGCCTTTCCCGGATCGGCCCATGGATCAGCTGTGGGGCGCCGTGGCCGCTGTTTTCAAAAGCTGGCACGGCAAGCGGGCCATTGCCTATCGCCGTATTGAAGGTATTCCGGATGAATGGGGGACGGCTGTCAATG
>JAIVGW010000328.1:0-3590 GCA_020201415.1 Lentisphaerota bacterium | reverse complement strand
GCCATGGTCTTCGGCAACATGGGCGACAGCTCGGCCACCGGCGTGGCCTTCAGCCGCAACCCCGCCACTGGCGAGCATAAATTCTACGGCGAGTGGCTGGTGAACGCCCAGGGTGAAGATGTAGTGGCCGGCTTGCGCACGCCCAATCCCCTGAATGAAGCCATCAAGAGTGAGCACAATGCCGACATGGATTCACTGGAAACGGTCATGCCGGTGGTCTATCGTCAGTTGGATGCCATCCAGAAGAAGCTGGAGAAGCATTATCGCGATATGCAGGATATTGAGTTTACGATTCAGGAAGGCAAGCTCTACATGCTGCAGTGCCGTGTGGGCAAACGTACCGGCACGGCCGCCCTGAACATGGCCATGGACATGGTGGCGGAAAAACTGATTTCCGAGGCCGAAGCGGTGTCGCGCATTGCGCCGGCGCAATTGGACGAAATGTTGCATCCGATTCTGGACGCGGCGGCGGAAAAGAAGGCCAAGGTGCTGGCCAAGGGATTGCCGGCCGGTCCGGGCGGCGCTGTGGGCCAGATTGTCTTCACCGCGGCGGCCGCCGTGGATTGGGCCAAGCAGGGTAAATGCGTTATCCTGGTGCGCGAGGAAACCAATCCGGAGGACGTGGAGGGCATGCGCGCGGCCGAGGGTATTCTGACGGCCCGCGGCGGCATGACCAGCCACGCCGCGCTGGTTGCCCGTGGTTGGGGTAAATGTTGCATCGTGGGCGCCAGCGCCCTGCATATCGAGGCCGGCAGCCGGACGCTCAAAGTGGGCGGCGCCACTTACCGTGAAGGAGATTTCTTCTCGTTAAACGGCACACGCGGTTACGTTTATGCCGGGCAGTTGGACATGGTGGATGCCACGGAAAATCCGCGCTTCCAGCAGTTCATGAAGATTGTGGACAAGTTCCGCACCATGGGAGTGCGGACCAATGCCGATACGCCCGAAGATGCGGCCCTGGCCCGCGGTTTCGGCGCCGAAGGCATTGGCCTGTTGCGCTCGGAGCATATGTTCTACGGCGCCGGCAGTGATCAGCCGTTGTTCCTGCTGCGCAAGATGATTCTCAGTCATACCGAGGACGAACGGCGCAAAGCGCTTCAGGAGCTTTACCCGTTTGTCAAAAAGGCCATAAAAGGCACGCTCGAAGCCATGGCCGGTTATCCCGTCACGATCCGCCTGCTGGATCCGCCGCTGCATGAGTTCGTACCGCAGAGCGCGTCGAAGCAGGCGGAACTGGCCTCCAGTCTCGGGATTACCCCGGATGAAGTGCGGAAGCGCGGTGAGCAGTTGCATGAATCCAATCCCATGATGGGGCATCGTGGTGTGCGCCTGGGTATCACCTATCCGGAAGTCACGGAGATGCAGGTGCGGGCCATCTTTGAAGCCGCAGCGGAATTGAACAAGCAGGGCAAGAAATGCCGTCCGGAAATCATGATTCCGGTCACTTGCGATGTGCGTGAGTTGCAGGAGCAGAAGACGGTCTGCATGCGTGTTTACAACGAGGTTCTGAAGCGTAAGGGTGTGCGCAGTATTCCGCATGCCTATGGCACCATGATCGAAATTCCGCGGGCCTGCCTGACGGCCGACAAGATGGCCGAAGTCGCGGAGTTTTTCTCGTTCGGGACCAACGATCTCACGCAGATGGGATTCGGGTTCAGTCGTGACGACATAGGCGGCTTTATGGAAGCTTATCTTGATCGCAATGTTCTCAAGGCTGATCCGTTCCAGACCATTGATCAGGAAGGCATTGGCCAGTTGATCACCATGGCGGTGGAACGCGGACGCGCCACGCGCCCGGACCTGAAGATAGGTATCTGCGGCGAACAGGGCGGTGATCCGCAGTCCGTGGAGTTCTGCTTCCGCAACAATCTCAATTATGTCAGTTGCAGTCCGTTCCGGGTGCCGATTGCCCGGTTGTCAGCGGCCCAGTCGGCGTTGGCGGCCCACGGCGGCAAGGCCGCCAAAGCTAAGTCCAAGTCCAAGAGCAAGTCCAAGAGGAAATAATCCTCGTGATCGGTAAAGGGGCGGGCCGGCGACGGTCCGCCCCTTTTTTTGGGTCTTACGCGGGATCTGCTGGCACACATTCCTGACTTAATTGGTTAGGCTTAAACCGCCTGCTTCGTCAATCACGAATCATTCACCCATTGCGGCCCGCAAAATAGGGTGATACTTAAAACTGCGGACTGAAAAATGGCCACCTTTAGACAATCCCGGCTTGATGCGGCTCGGCGAGACGCCTCGCCCTACCTTCCCGGATTGCTGACGAAACAGGTAGGGCGAACCGTCCCGGTGAGCCGAATATGAACGCGTCCGTGGGGTTTTGTAAGAGACTCTCCAGTATGATATCATGAACTGCTTGATGATATTTTGGAGTGCAGGACTTGACGCCGCTTTCCGCCTAAAGCATTTATCATTCACCCCGGGATTCCCGTCCGCAGTTTTGGGGTGATACTTCCCTGCTTGCAGAGGCTGCATCTTTTTGTTAAATTGATAAAACAGAGCAGAGGTTAATTGCGGAACTACAGGAGGTAAAGATGCGTAAGAATGAAGTGTATCAATGCAGCCCCGGAGTCACCTTGGAAGTCCTGGGCGACAGCACATGTACTGATCTGAGTTGCTGCGGCAAGCCGATGGAGCTGTTGCAACCCAAGGCGCCGGCCCAGGAAGGCAAGGAAAAGCATGTTCCGGTCGTCAGCGAGGGCCCGAAAGGCGCCAAAGTGACGGTTGGTTCGGTGCCGCATCCCATGGAACCTGATCATTACATCCAATGGATTGAGATCATAAACGGTGATTACGTCAATCGCAAGTATCTGGCTCCGGGGCAGAAGCCGGAAGCTGAATTCTATGTTCCGTTGCAATCCGGCCTGATAGTGCGCGAATACTGCAACAAGCATGGATTATGGGAAACCCGCTGATCGGCGATATGCATGGGTGGCGGGGTGGAAGCAATGCCGGCAAACGGTTCTAACTGTTGATGAACTTGGCCGCCAGCTGCACCAGTTGATCGGGCTCGAAAGGCTTGGCCAGCCAGGCGCTGACCTGGTTTCGGAACATGTCCCATTCCGAACCGTCCTGGCTGTAGCCGGAAATGCCGATGATTTTGACTTCAGGCTTGATTTTGCGCAGCTGGGTTACGACTTCCACCCCGCCTACACGCGGCATGATCATATCGATGATTACCAGATCAAAATCATCCGGTTGCTTGTTAAATAATTCCAAGGCTTCCATCCCGTTGTACGCCGGCGTGGTGCCAAAGCCCGCGTGTGCCAGATAGCGTGTGCATGAACACACCAGCAGGGCATCATCATCGGCCAGCAGTATCCTGCCCCGGCTTGCGCCGCGGGCCTTGATCGCGTTGTCGGCCGGGCCGGTGTTGTGCGCTTCCGTCTGGGTATTGGCCGCCTCCGGCATAAAATCGATGATGCCGATGATACTGGTGATCTGCCCCTCCTGGTCGCGTACGGGGACGTTGGTTTCACGTACGGGAACATTGCCGCCGTTGCGCGAACGCATGGGATAATCGATGACCCGGCGGGTCCCGGTGACCGCGGTCTGTCGTGCCGATAGTACCTCCGCTTGCCGGTCAGGAT
>JAIVGW010000222.1 GCA_020201415.1 Lentisphaerota bacterium | reverse complement strand
ATCATCGTATGTATGGTGCCCTGGCGCATGCTGCGCTCGGCGGAAGTCGCCGGTTCCGGCAGCCGGCGCGCGCATTTTTATTACTGGCTGGCGGTGGTGGTGGGCGGGTTGGCGGTATCCCTGCTGCTGATGCTGGGCCGGGGTGGCGCGCCCGAGTTGGGCGTGGAGGCGCTGGGGGACGCCGCTGCTGTGCCGGTTACTTCCACCCGGCAACTGGTTTCCTGGCTCGTGATTTTGGTGTTGATCCTGGTGGTGCAGGGGGCCTGCTGGGAAATGGCCCGGCGCAAGATCAGGGAGGTGTCCGATAGCGCTGCGGATACCGCCATGAAATTGCGGCAATTGGAAAATCTGGAAATCTTCTTCGATCTGCCGCTGTATGCCGGGTTGGCGATGACCATTTTTGCCTTCATCCTGATCGCCACGCTGGGAGCGGGTGTCAGCCGTTTCCTGGCCTATTCCTCGACTTTTGTGGGCATCTTGTTCGCCGTGGCCCTGCGAGTGGGGCATCTGTATCCCCTGCGCGATAAACTCATCCGACAGCAAGAGGTTTGATATGCGTCCGGCCCTGTTGGTTGTGGTAATGGATTTTCTGGTATCGTCGCTGCTGCTGTTTGTCAGCGGGCCCGGCGATGCGGAGAGTGCCGGCCGGATCAGGTCTGTGGCGCCACTCTCACAGCCTGCCGCGGAGTTCGCTCCAGCGGCCATGGCCGATATGGAACAGCAATGGCGCGAACAATATCGCCGCCAGTTTCAGGACATGCAGGCTCTGGCTCAGCGCTCGCAATTGCAGGAACAGTCCGCCTTGCTGGAAAACGAAAGGCGTCAGCGCCGGGAACTGGAGGCGCTCCGCCTGCAGCTTGAGCGCTCGCGTGAGGAGGAACAGCGGGCGGCCCGGACCCTGGCCGAGCAAGTGCGCGCTGCTGAACAAAAGAGCGCTGAATTGATTGAGGATAAGACGGAGCTGGAACAAAAGCAGTCCGATTTACTGGCCGAACAGGAACAGGCCCGCGCCGCTCTGCAGGCGCTGGCCGAAGAACGCGCAGCACTGGCCCGCCAAGCCGTGGATTTGCGTGACCGCCTGCGCCTGCAGGCCGGCGCCATCAATGCCCAGCACCAGACCATTGCCAGTCAGCAGCAGGTGATTGATGAAGCCCTGTCGGATCTCAACCGTATGCAGGTGCGGTTGGAATCAAAGACGGATGTTTTGACAGGACAGCATGACCGTATGCAGGCTATGTTGCGCGATATGCAGCAGTTGGTGGAACTATTGCCCGGTGAACTGCAGGGCCAGGCCCGGGAAATGGCCATGGAGCAGCAAAGACTGGATCGAACGGTGGCGGAACTGGCCGATGCCCTTGGCGCTGTGCGCGACGAACTGGATCTCGCAGGGGCGGAGCGTGCCGCGGTTCAAATGGAGGCCCTGGCCGCTTTGCAGCACGGGTTGCAGCAGGAATTCCGGGAACTGCTTGAAAGCGGGGTTGATTCCGGCCTGCAGGGCGAACTGGAACTGGTGCAGCAGCGCCAGGCCGAGTTGCAGTCCGGTATTTCCGGTCTGGCCGGCCAGCTCGAGGAAATGCAGGTCAGGCAGGCGGGCCCCTTCTCCCGTTTGCGGGATGCCTACTTGGTGGTGCAGTCCGGTTTGGCCAGCTCCCGTGAATATGAGGCCACCGGACCGCATGAGGAAGTCTATCAAAACCGGGTGCATGTGCCCCTGCTGGAGGTCAACGACGGCTTCTGGCTGGTGCTGCATGGCCGCGATATGGGTCTGGGCTGGGTAGCGGGCTTGCCGTTTGTACAATCGGGTCAATGGCAGGCTCTGATCGGCGATCAGCCTTTATGGTGTTCTGATGAGGGTGGAGCAGCGCTGCTGTTCGGCGAGCCTGCGGTGGTGCGCATAAATGTCGGTGAATTATCCGAGGATTTCTTTGCATCGGGCCGTATCCGCCCCATGCGGCTGGCCGGTAGGGAGCAAATTATACAGCGGGGAACCCGCGATATCTTTATGGTCAAGCGGCATGCCGATGGCGCCGCCTTTGCCGTGTCGGTGACGCCGGACCAGGGCCATCCCTCGTATTTGAAGGTGCGGCGGGCGCTGCGTCCCTGGGCCAATTTCGTTGCGCGGCGGATTTGGTCCAATCCAGGGAATCAGGCCGAGCCCGGCGACTTTCTGGTCACGGCGGAAGGCGAGATGGTCGGAGTCATGGTGGATGATCTGCGTTGCTGGGTGCTGGATGAGGAGGATTTCGGCCCGGCCGCCAACCCCCTGCCGCTGACCGATTTGCCGACGCTTTGGCGCATGCTGGCGCCGCTGCGCCGGACTTTTCAATAACAGGCAGCGGCCGGCACGCCTTGATCAACGGTTGGAACATCTCCATGACAAGTAGCGCAGCTGAGCCTTGGCGGGTTGAAGACACGCGCGCATTGCGTTCCTGGCGCAAGGCTTGCCGCCTGTTGAACCTTCCTCAGGAAGATGCCGTTTCCCTCGATATTGCCTGCCGCCGGCATCCGCTGAAAATCACACACCATTACCTGCGCCTGTTGCGGGCCGACAAGCCTGGAGGGCCGTTGCGGCGTATGCTGCTGCCGGATGCCCGTGAATTGACGCATGCGGCGGCGGAGTCCGCTGATCCGATCGGCGATGCCGGCATACATCAGGTTGCCCCGGGGGTGATTCATCGTCATCCCTCGCGGGTGTTATTGTGTCCCACCTGGCGCTGCGGCGGCTATTGCCGTTATTGCTTTCGCAGGCGGCGGGTGGGCGAGGAGTGGCGAAATTGGCGCGCGGACGACATCCGCGGAGCCTTGGATTACATCGTGGCGCATCCTGAAATCAAGGAGGCGATTCTTACCGGCGGGGACCCGCTGATGCTGAATGATGCCGTTCTGCTGCGTTTGCTCGGAAAATTGCGCCAATTGCCGCAGTTGCGTCTGTTGCGCCTGCATACCCGCATGCCGGCTTTTAATCCCCGGCGGCTGACGGGATCATTGGCGGCGGGGCTGGCGGCGCTGCAGCCTCTGTGGCTGGTGACGCATTTCAATCACCCGCGCGAGATCACCCCGGAGGTGGAAAGGGCGCTGGGCCGGTTGCGCCGCCGTGGTGTGCCGCTGCTCAATCAGAGCGTTTTGCTGCGCGGTGTGAATGATGCCCCGGCGACATTGGGAGAACTATGCTGGCGGCTGGCGGCCGCGGGGGTCAAGCCTTATTACCTGCACCATCCCGATCGCGCCCTCGGCACGTCCCATTTTTACGTCAGTCTGGCGCGGGGGCGCCGCCTCTGGCGCGATCTTTGGCGGGATCTGCCGGGATATCTGGTGCCCATGTATGTCCTGGATTCGCCCGGTGGCGGCGGCAAGGCGCCGCTGGTGCCGGCCTATTCCGCGCGGGCTGGTTTCGTGTTGTAGATTGTCAATGATAAGTCCCGACATGTGTTGCATTCGATGCCGGTGCCCGTTAAAATTCTTTTCTTCGATGGGCTGAATCGCTAATGTTGTTGATGCCGGTGATGCGGCCGGCTTGCAAGCCGGCCGGGCCGGGGAAAGGCTGATCATGAGCACAATCGGGATAATCGGGTATGGTTTTGTGGGCCGTTCGCTGGAATACGGATTCGTGGATTATGACCGTCAACGGGGTTTTGAGCCCAAGCACAGGGTTTTGATTTATGACAAGTACAAGCCGCAGCATCCCCTGGCGCGGGTGCTGAAGGAAAGCGAGATTATATTCTCATGCCTGCCCACGCCTTACGACGAGTCCGCCCTGTGTGTTGATCTTTCGATCTATGATCGGGTGATGGCGGATATCTGTCCTAAAATCGCGGGGCAGGGCAAGGTGGTGGTGGTAAAGTCCACCGTCATTCCCGGAACCACCCGGCGCTACGCCGACATGTATCCCCAGGTGCCGTTTGCCATGAATCCGGAGTTTCTGACCGAAGCCAATTATCTGCAGGATTTCGTCAATGCCGACCGCATTGTCATTGGGGCGGATAACGATTGGGTGGCGCAAAAGTTGATAGATCTATACCGTACCTGTTTCGCTTCGGCCACGATTGTGCGCATGAGCACGACGTCGGCGGAAATTGTGAAATACCAGTCTAATGTCTTGCTGGCGGCCAAGGTAGCCCTGGCCAATGTGTTTTACGACCTATGCCTGGCACAGGAGGTTAAATATGAGGATGTGCGGCGGGCTGTGGCGTTGGATAAGCGCATTGGACCAAGCCACCTGGATGTCACCAGCGAACGCGGGTTCGGCGGCAAATGTTTTCCCAAGGATCTGGGCGCCGTCATCGGCTGTTGTCGCGATTTAAAGGTGGATTGCAGGCTGTTGGAGGAAATCCATGCCTACAATCTGCGCATCCGCAAAGTGCGGGACTGGCATGAAATTGCCGGGGCGACGGTTGGCGGCCGGATTTATGATAGTGGCCGGAGCGGCAAGCGTAAACGCAAGATTGCCACAAGCAAGTCCGTGGCCGCCGGGCGCGGAAGAAAGGAACGATAATGTTTGAAATCAGCGTATGTCTGCATTTCTGTGGCGCGCACCGACTGCCGGAGCATGCCGGCGCCTGCCGCAATCCCCATGGACACAACTGGGAAGTGGAAATATTTTTGCGGGGCGAGCAGACGGATAAGGTCGGTGTGCTGGCTGATTTCGGCCATGTCAAAACCCTGGCCGGAGCCGTGCTGCAGGAGCTGGATCATCATGACTTGAATGTGCTGCCGGCTTTTGCCGATGCGCCGCCGACTTCGGAGCATATTGCCCGGTTCATCTTTCGGCGTCTGGCTGCCGATCTTGACACCGGTCGTTGCCGGCTGCACCGGGTGCGCGTGAGTGAGACGCCGGGAACCTCGGCCACCTATTGGGAATAGCTGCGCTGGATGAGGCCATGAAAATTACCCGAATGGATCCGCCGCCGATGGCCGTAAGCGAGATTTTCACCTCGATCCAGGGCGAATCCACCCGGGCCGGCAGCCCCTGTTTCTTTATCCGTCTGGCCGGCTGCAACCTGGACTGTCGGTATTGTGATACGCATTATGCGCGTAAGGGCGCAGCACGGAAAATGTCCGTGGCGGAATTGACCCGGGCCTTCCGGGAGAGCTGCCTGCCGCTGGTGGAAGTGACTGGGGGTGAGCCGCTGATGCAGGCGGGAACCCCTGCTTTGCTGCGTAGTCTGATCCGCTGCGGGCAGCTGCTGCTGGAAACCAATGGCAGCCTGAACCGCAACCTGGCGCCATCGGGCGCCGTGGTGATCATGGATATCAAGACGCCTGCCAGCGGTGAACATGAGCGCATGGATTGGCGGAATATCCGGCGACTGAAGGCGCATGATGAAGTCAAATTCGTGATTGCCGATCGGCATGATTACCTTTGGGCGGTCGAAACCCTGCGGCGTCATGATATTGATCGGCGCTGTGCGGCAGTTCTGTTCAGCCCGGTGGCCGGAACACTGCCGTCGTCGCGTCTGGCCGGCTGGATTATGAGCGACCGTCTGCCGGTGCGTCTGAACCTGCAATGGCACAGGGTTATCTGGCCGCAGCGCCGGCGGGGGGTGTGAAATGAGCAAATCTGTGGTGATCCTGCTGAGTGGCGGATTGGACTCCACCACCTTGCTGCATCATTTGCGGCGCCTGAGCCCGGGCCTTGTCTTGCATGCCCTGACCATGCATTACGGCCAGAAGCACGCCCGCGAGACGGTCTGCGCCGCATGGCAGGCCGCGGCCGCGCAAGTGAGGGCGCACCATCTGGTGGATCTTGCCTGTTTGGGTCAAATCACAGCCCACGGCTCCACCCTGACCGGCCGCCGGCCGGTTCCGGCCATGTCCGAAATCCGCGAAGACCAGTTGGACCAGCCCCCGACATATGTGCCCAACCGCAATCTGGTGTTTTTGTCGCTGGCGGCGGCTTATGCCGAAGCCCACGGGATTGATGAAGTGTTTTATGCCGCTCAGCAACAGGATTTTTACGGCTACTGGGATTGCACCAAAGCCTTTCAGGAAAAGCTCAACTCGCTGCTGGGTCTCAACCGCCGCGCCCCGGTGACTGTGCGGGCTCCTTTCGCCGACCTGGACAAGGCCGCGGTGTTGAAAATCGGAGTAGCGGCGGAGGTGGACTACGCTCATACCTGGACCTGTTATCGCGGCGGCGAACTGGCCTGCGGCGTCTGTCCGGCCTGCGTCGAGCGCCTGGCGGCTTTCCAGCGGGTCGGGCTGCCCGATCCGCTGGCTTATGAATGAAAACTCCACGGAAGTCCTGAAGTCTTTCGTTCAGCGCGTGATTGCACATCACAAGTTGTCGGTTTAAAAAATATTAAAAAAATGTTGCATTGTTTTTTTAATCTGGTATATAAGTACCACAATAAGTAATTAGGAGGGGTATGAAGTCGCTGTTGAAAATTTCGGATGCGGTGTCGATTGGCTTGCATGCGCTGGTGTTGATGGCGAGCAGGCCGGGTGATGTGTTGTCGGCGGCCGGGATAGCCGGGAGCCTGGGGGTCTCGCGGCACCATCTGGTCAAGGTGCTGCAGCGGTTGGACCGCGCCAGACTGGTAACTTCGGAGCGCGGTCCCGCCGGCGGCTACCGGACGGCGGTTGATCCCGGCGCGATATCACTGCTGCGGGTGATTGAGGCCTTGGAAGGGAAGGTGCAACCGGCGGGCTGTCTGTTGCGCCGTCCCATTTGTGGCGGGCGTTGTCTGGTGGGGGAACTGCTGGAAATGGTCAATAATCAGTTGCTGCCTTATTTTTCCAGCGTCACGATCGCCGACCTGGCTGATAGTCTCAAGCATCGTTCAGCGCCCGTGCGGCGTAAAGGCAAAACTGTAAAAGGAGGTGAATTTTAGCAGAGGATTACAATGTCAGGTGGTAAGTATTGGTATTAATCATGGAGGTTAGAGATGTTTTGCTATCAATGTGAACAAACAGTGCAGGGACAGGGTTGCGTCAAGGCCGGTGTGTGCGGCAAGGATGATCCGACCGCCACTGTGCAGGATCTGCTGATTGCCCGCGTCAAACTGGCGGGGTATTATGCCCATCTGGCGCGTCAGCAGGGTAAAAAACTGCCTGCGGCTGATCGTTTCGTGGTGGAAGGGCTCTTTTCCACTGTGACAAATGTTAATTTTGATCCGGCCCGCCTTGAGGAATTGCTGCATCGGGCAAACAGTGTGCTGGAACAGCTGCGTGCCCTGCTTGGGTCGGACGCCGCGGGGCGGCAGGTGGAGCCCCTGCCTGCTGAACGTGAGGCGCTCCTGGCGCTGGGCGTCAAGGAAGGCATCGCGGCGCGCCGCCAACAATTCGGCGATGACATCGCCGGTCTGCAGGAACTGCTGTTGTACGGGTTGAAAGGCACGGCGGCCTATGTCGATCACGCGGCCATCCTCGGTCGGGAGGACGACGGGGTTTATGCTTTTTTCCATGAAGCGCTGAGTTTCCTGGAAAGCGGGCCGACCAAGGCCGATGACCTGCTGGGAATGTGCCTGCGTTGTGGCGAGGTGAACCTGAAGGTCATGGAGTTGCTGGACGGCGCGCATACCGATACCTTCGGGCATCCGGTGCCCACCCAGGTGCGGGTGGAGCCGGTGGCGGGTAAAGCCATCCTTATTTCGGGCCATGACCTGGCGGATCTGGAAGCCCTGCTACAGCAGACGGAAGGCAAGGGGGTCAATATCTACACCCACGGTGAAATGCTGCCGGCTCACGGTTATCCCAAGCTGAAGGCCTACAAGCATCTGGTAGGCAATTACGGTGGCGCCTGGCAGGATCAGCGCAAGGAGTTTGACGAGTTTCCCGGCGCCATCCTGATGACCACCAACTGTATTCAGCGGCCTCAGGATTCGTATATGCAGAGAATATTCACCACCGGCCTGGTAGCCTGGCCGGGAGTAACCCATGTGCCTGACCGGAAGTTCGGGCCGGTTATCGAAGCCGCTCTGGCGGCGCCGGGATTTGCTGCCGATGGGCCGGGCAAGACCATCACCGTAGGGTTTGCCCATAATGCCGTCATGCAGGCGGCCGGCGCCGTGGTCAAGGCCGTGAAAGATGGCGCGATCAGGCATTTCTTCCTGATTGGCGGGTGTGACGGCGCCAAGAGCGGACGGAATTATTATACGGAATTTGCCACGCTGGTGCCGCGCGACTGTGTGATCCTCACTCTGGCCTGCGGCAAGTTCCGGTTCAACAAGCTGGACTTTGGCGATATTGGCGGGATTCCGCGGCTGCTGGATTGCGGCCAGTGCAACGACGCCTATTCCGCCATCCGTATCGCCGTGGCTTTGGCGGAGGCCTTCAACTGCGGCGTGAACGATCTGCCGCTCTCGTTGATCCTGTCATGGTACGAGCAGAAGGCAGTCTGCATCCTGTTGACGCTCCTGCATCTGGGAATCCGCAACATTCGTCTCGGTCCCAGCCTGCCGGCCTTCGTGACGCCTGCCGTGCTGCAGGTGCTGGTGGACAAGTTCGCGATCAAGCCGATTGGAACGCCGCAGGGAGATCTGGATGAAATTCTGAAGAAGTGATCAATGTGCCGTCCCGGCGGTCCGTCCGCCGGGACGAGCCTATAGGAGGACACCATGAAAAGGTCGATGATCGTGATTGACCGGGAAAAGTGTAACGGGTGCGGGAAATGCATCAGTGCCTGTGTGGAGGGGGCGTTGCAATTGGTGGACGGCAAGGCCACCCTCGTCAAGGAGGAATATTGCGATGGGCTGGGGGCCTGCATCGGTGATTGTCCGGTAGGGGCCTTGCGTATCGAGGAACGCGAAGCCCCGGCCTTTCAGGAGCCGCCTGGCATGCAGGCTGCTCAGACGAAACAGGCCGGGCCGCAGCCCGGGGCGGGGCATGTATGTCCCGGTATGCAGGTGCGCAGCGCCGCCTCTGCCGATGAACGTCCGGCTACGCCTGCCGGCGGTCTGGCGGGTTCCGCGATTCCCTCGGAATTGCGTCAATGGCCGGTGCAACTGCACCTGGTTCCTCCCAGTGCGCCATTTTTACAGCGGCGGGAGTTGCTCTTGTTGAGCGCCTGTGGTCCGGTGGCTTCGGCGGATGCGCATTGGCGGTTTTTGCGCGGTCGGCCGCTGGTAATGGCCTGTCCGAAATTAAATGATTATGACGACATGCGTGATCGTCTGGCGGCTATTATTGAAATGGCGCAAACGCCGGCCCTGCTGGTTGTGCGGATGGAAGTGCCCTGTTGCCGGGGCCTGATGAAAGCCGCCCAGGCCGCGGCGGAACAGGCCGGTCGGCCGGATCTGCCGATTCGCGAAGTGGTGCTGGGGTTGAACGGCGACGTACTGGAGTAGGGCGTTGATGCGGCCAGCCATGTGGTTTTTGTGTTCTTGGAGGTCCGGCTTCCACGTCGACCAAGACTTTTTTTTAATGAATAATGCGGGCTAGGTTGTCTACGGGCTGGAAATTAATTTTTGCAGTGTTTCGATCAGGAGGTTGGATGTGACCGGTTTTTTCAAGATTATGTGCCGTGTTTCATCGCCCGCGAGATCGATCAATTCCGGAGTAGGCAAGGATCCGCTGCAGAAAACCAGATGGGGCGTCATCCATTTCTGTTCAGAGCAATGACTGATGATTGCCCGGCCCGCCTTAATGCCGTCCATTTCCGGCATTGACACATCAAGAATGACGATCTGGTGGTGTTGCTGCTTGAAGGATTCCAGCGCCAAGCGCCCGTTGGCGGCAGCTTCCACCTGCAACCCCGGAAAGGTTGCGGTAAGGATGCGCAGAAACAGTTTTCTAATCATTTCCTCGTCATCAGCCAGTAGTAGTGTTTGAGGCGCGCAGGGTTGCGGCCGTGCATCTTCCTGTTGCAGGGGGGCGCCACTGTCCTGACTTGCTTCGGAGATGGGGTCCGGGCTGGTGGTGGTTTGATTCATTGGTTAAATCTATTGTGTGTCGGTTGATGCGTCAAGAACAATCTCCACGATTTTTTTTTGTGTAAAAACGACGTTTTCTTGCAGAATGCCCCGGATATTGTTACATTTAAACACGCGAGGGTTAACATGCGTGAAATGTTGGGAGTGGTTTTCGTTGCAGTATTGGTTAATGTATGAAAATCAGTAAATTACATGTGCTGGTGTTGCTGGGTTCAATCGTTTTCGCAGCCAGGGGGGAGCGCATCCCCATGGACGGTTACGCCGCGATGGTAAATGATCGGGTTATTACGGTCAGCGATGTCATTTCGGCCATGCAGCCGGTGGAGCAGCAATTACGTCAGTCCCTGGATGGTGCAGAACTGACAATGAAACTTGAAGAGGCTTACACTAATGCCCTTGAGTCCCTGATCGAGCGGGAATTGATCATGGATGAGTTTCAACGCCTGCAAGGCGCACTGCCTGAGGCTGTGGTCAACAACCGTATGCAGGAGATCGAGCGGATGCGCTTCAACAATAACCGCGCGGAACTCCTGAAAGCTCTTGATGCCGAGGGGCTGACCATGTCGGAATGGCGTGAATCATTGCGCAATTCCATGATTGTTTCGTATATGCGCGAGCGCGAAGTTGATGGGAGGATCATGGTCACTCCCGGGGATGTGCGGGAGGCCTATAATGCCCGGTCGGCGGAATTTCAGGTTCCGGCCAAGGTGGAATTGCGCATGATTGTGATCAATCGCGGCAGGACGGAGGAGGAAAATGATCTTAAGCTGCAACAGGCCCAAGATCTTGTGCGGCGTTTGCGCGAAGGTCAGGAGTTTGACGAGTTGGCCCGCCGTTTCTCAGAGGGAATCAAGGCCGGTGAAGGCGGATACTGGGGCTGGATCGACCCGTCCACCCGCCGTGCGGAACTGGCGCAAGCCATTGCGTCATTGGATGTGGGCACCGTCAGTGACGTGCTGGAGGTTGAGGATGTGTTGTATATCCTTAAGATTGAAGGCCGCCGGAATGCCTCGAAAGTTTCTTTTGATGAAGTTCAGAATTCCCTGCGTGATGAATTACGCAGGGAACAGGCCCGTGATTTGCACCGGGATTGGATTAAGCGGTTGAAGCGCGATGCCTACATCCAGCGGTTCTGATAAAGTGGTGCTGGCTCTGACCCTGGGCGACCCCGGGGGAGTTGGCCCGGAAGTGGCTCTGAAAGCGGTCTGTTCCGGGCAGTGGCCGCGTCGTCTGGCGCTGGTGCTGGTCGGTGATCCGATGGTTTTGCGTGATCATGCCAAGCGCCTGGCCCTGCCGTGCCCTCCGGAGATTTCACTTCCGCTATCTTCCGGTGACAGCCTGCCGCCGGCCGCGATCTGGAATCCTCTCCGGACTTCCTTGCGCTGGCATATGGGCCGCACTAATCGTTTTCATGGACGGGCCGCCGCCGCCTGGGTGGCGGCGGCGGTGCGCGGCTGCCTTGAAGGTTGGTTCGATGGCATGGTCACGGCCCCCCTTTGCAAGCAAAGCCTGGCGGCTGCCGGTTTTTCCCATCCGGGGCATACCGAATATCTGGCGGAACTGACCAACGTGCGGCGTTATGCCATGATGTTGATCGGTGGCCGCCTGCGCGTGGTTCTGGCCACGCGTCATCTGCCGTTACGGAGCGTGGCTGGAGCTCTGACCAGATCGGCCGTGGTTGATGCCGGCATGCTGGCGGCCCGCGCCTTGCCGTGGTTGGACGGCCCGCGGGCGCGCTTGCGGCCCCTGGCGGTTTGCGCGCTGAATCCGCATGCCGGAGAGGGCGGGGTGCTGGGAAATGAAGAACAGCGCGTCATTCAACCGGCTGTGACTTGCCTGCGGAGACAGGGCGTGGATGCGCGGGGACCGCTGTCGGCGGATGCGGTTTTCTTTCATGCCCGTCGCGGTGATTATGGTGCGGTGGTTGCCATGTATCATGACCAGGGGCTGGGTCCCCTGAAAACCATAGCTTTCGACAGCGGCGTTGCCCAATCCCTGGGCGGGCGCCGGGAGGCGCGCGTGAATCCCGTTTCACTGGGCGATGTGCGCAGTTTCTGGCATGAGCATGACCGTCATCCTTCGCGGCGCCTGGGGCAGAACTTTCTGGTGGATGCCAATATAATCAGGCTGATCATCGAAGCCGCCGCATTAACGCGGGATGATCTGGTTTTGGAAGTCGGACCTGGTCTGGGTAGTCTCACCCAAGCCCTGTTGCAGCATGCTGGTCGGGTGGTGGCCGTGGAGAAAGATCGCCTGCTGTATGAGCATCTGCGCGATAATTTTGAACTTGATTCCCGCCTCACCCTGGTGCGGGGCGACATGCTTAAGACCGACCATCGTGCGCTGGTTGGCAAAGATGAATTCAAACTGGTTTCCAATCTGCCTTATTCCTGTGGCACGGCCATCCTGGTGCGCATTATGCAATCCGATCAGCGGCCGGCGCTGATGGTGGTGACCATGCAATTGGAAGTTGCGCAGCGATTAGTCGCCGAACCGGGAACTGCCGATTATGGGCTGTTGAGCCTGTGGCGCGGGCTGGATTACGAGGCGCAAATATCCAAGGTGATAGCGCCGGGCTGTTTCTGGCCGCCGCCCCAGGTGAAATCCGCCGTGATTGCCATGATCCGTCGGAAGTGTTTGCATGATTTCGACCGTGATTTTTTCTTTTGCCTGACCAAACAGGCTTTCGGTTGCCGCCGCAAACAATTGCCCACGGTTCTGCGTCAGGGGTCTTTGTTGCGGGGACTGCCGCCGGGGACGGTGCCGGAAATTTTAAAAAAACTGGAGATCGATCCGAAGGCCCGGGCCGAGGACTTGGATGTCGCAGCCTGGTTGGCTCTGGCCGGAGCGCTTCAGACTGCCGTTAAATCAGCCAGGGCGCGCGGTAAATACTGAATGATGTCGCCGGCATTCATGGCCCTTTCGGTTTTGCGCCGGGCGGCATGGTCGCCTGCCAGTCCATGCCAGTACAC
Source organism: Lentisphaerota bacterium (assembly GCA_020201415.1). GTDB lineage: Bacteria > Verrucomicrobiota > Kiritimatiellia > JAAZAB01 > JAAZAB01 > JAIVGW01. Next base: position 534 of record JAIVGW010000222.1, on the reverse strand, counting down.
CGCCGCCTGGGCTGCCAGGAAGGGCGGGTTGCCGTCGGCAATGATGCCCGCCAACAATCCGGCCAGCACGTCGCCGCTGCCGCCGGTCGCCATGCCCGGGTTGCCGGTGAGATTCACCATGATGGGTGTCTGCGGCGCGGCTACCAGGGTGCCGGCCCCCTTGAGGATCACGATGCCGCCGGTCAAATCCACGGCCCGCCTGGCGGCTGCCGGCCGGTCCGCTTGAATCTGGTCGGCGGTGGTCTGTAAAAAGCGCGCCATTTCACCGGGATGCGGGGTAATGACCAGCGGCGGCCGTTCGTCAGCCGGGCGGTCCGTATAAGCGCCCAGTATGACAGGGTGGCGGGCCATGAGGTTCATGGCGTCGGCATCGAGAATCAGTGGTGTAGCGGTTTGTCGCAGCAAGTCTTCCAGCAGCGGCGCCAGTCCGGGAGCCGCGGTGATTCCGGGACCGACCAGCAGGGCTGTGGCGCCTTTGATTTGATCCAGGGTGGTTGTCCAGGATTTTTCCTCCAGGTTGCCGTCGGCAGTCGT
>JAIVGW010000327.1 GCA_020201415.1 Lentisphaerota bacterium | reverse complement strand
GCCGGGGCTCTGTTGCAACTGCAGCGCCAGGGCAAGATCCGGGCGGCGGCCGTTTCCAATTTTGGTGTGCGCGATTTGACTGACATGCAGTCGCATCTGCGTCCAGTGGTCAACCAGCTTGCCTACAGCCTGTTGTTCCGGGCGATTGAACATGAAATCCTGCCTTTGTGCAGGCGGGTCAACGTGGGGGTGGCTCCATACAGTCCGTTGGCCGAAGGCTTGCTGGCCGGCCGGTTCCGGTCGGCTGAAGATGTGCCGGAGGGGCGCGCGCGCACGCGTCTGTTTGCCGGCAGCCGCCCGCAGGCGCGGCACGGCGAGGCCGGCGCCGAGCCGGAAGTATTTGAGACGATTGACGTCCTGTGCGAAAAGGCCGGCCGCCTGGGTTGCAGCCTGTCGCAACTGGCCCTGGCCTGGCTGCTGGCGCAGCCCGGCGTGCCGTTTGCCGTGGTCGGCGCGCGCCGGCCTGACCAATTGCACCAGAATGTTGGCGCTTTGGAGCTGGAATTGAATGGTGCGACTTGTCAGGAGTTGGCCGGTGCGACGGATGATTTAAAGGCCAAACTCGGCGGTAATCCCGACATGTGGCAGGCTGCATCCCGTATACGTTGATGTATGCTGGTGTGGTTGACGGATTGGTGAAATCGAGAGGTTGCGCATGCCGTCATCATTAAAAAAAACCATCGGTATTCTGGGAGGGGTGGGGCCGGAAGCGACGGCGGAATTGTTCCGCCGCATCATCAGGATGACTGGGGCACAGTGTGACCAGGATCATCTGCCGGTGATTATCTTCAATAATCCCGCCATACCCGATCGTACGGCCGCGATCATCGGCAGGGGCGCATCGCCCTTGCCGGCGCTGAAAGACACGGCCCGCCGGCTGGAAAAGGCGGGCGCTGACTGTATTGCCATTCCCTGCAACACCGCGCATTTTTTTCTCCCGCAAATCAGGCGGGCGGTGCATATACCGGTACTGGACATGATTGATGCCACGGCGGCCTGCATCGCCGCCGTTCATCCCGGTGTGCGGCGGGTGGGCCTGCTGGCCACCACCGGCACGGTGCGTTCCCGGCTTTATCACGCGGCCTTGCGTCGGCGCCGGGTGCGCGTGATTGTTCCGCCGGCGTCCGCCCAGCGCGACCTCGTGATGGCCGCCATTTACGGCCGTGAAGGAATCAAGGCCGGCGCCCGACGCCGGCCCGCGCAGATGTTGCGCCAGGCGGCGGAACTGCTGCGCGAGGCCGACGCCGGACTTTTAATTGCCGGTTGCACGGAGATCTCCATGGTTCTGCGCGGTCGCTGTGCCGGGCTGCCGCTGGTGGATCCCCTGACGGTGCTGGCACGTGAGGCCATCCGGCAGGCCGGCGAAACATCCGCCTTATGCGGGGCATCCCGTATTGTTTCTGGATGACCTGTTGGCGTATTTTTCGGATAAGCCCGACATCTATATTGAAATCGAGATGAAGACCAGGGGTGACCGTTATCCACCGGATCGTCTGTCGGAATATTGCGGCAAGCTGGGAAAGCTGGTAAGCGCCCGGTTGCCCCACGACGCCCAAGTGGTTTATTCTTCGTTTGATGTGAGGTCTGTAGAACTCGGCCAAAATGTCGATTTCTCGGGACTTGCCCGTCTTGTTTGCCTTGCTTTTTCAGGATCGAACTCGAACTTCATAATGCCTGCAATATACCGGAAATATACCGAATATCAACTAGTTATATGTTTTTCATGATTTGAACGTCCGGCGTGAGAATTTGGTGCGCCAGCGCCGATATCCTCGACGCCGTTGTTGGCGAATCCGTCAGTTGCTCTTCTTCCCGTCCACGCCTGGCGGAAGGGCAGAACATGCCCGCGTTCGCTCACTCGTCAACCGTTCTCGTCGCCCGCTCTCGTTGACCGACTCTTCCTCTTTTCGGTGGACGATAGCGGGCGACGAGAGCGGACCACGATTGCCTTCGTCCGTTCCTCTCACTCTTCTGTCGCCAACGCTCAAGCTCAGCGGCGGCTATAAGCCTTACGCAGCAGCGCTTGGTTCGCCAACCCTATTCGTAGTGCGTCCACATGCGGATGATTTTCACGGTCTTGATATCGTCCAGTACTTGGTAAACGAGCCGATGTTGGATATTGATTCGGCGTGAACATGCTCCGGACAGATCACCGACCAGACGTTCAAATGGAGGCAGGCTCTGGTACGGGTTCTTGCTGAGAATCTTGAGGAGTTTCTCCACTTGGGGCTTCAGCCCCGAGCGGGATAACTTCTTAGCATCACGCTTGGCTTGGGTTGTATAGACAAGCGACCAGTTCACCAATCAAGCTCCTTGTCACATTTCGCAACAGGAGTATTTAGCCCTTTGCGAATCGAGTCCCGCATACCGGGGATGCCGGTCAGATACAGCGTTTCCTGTACAGCACGCCAATCGTCCTCGGAAATGAGGACAGCAGCATGCCGTTTGCCGGCGATCTGAATAGGTTCATGCGAATCCGCCACATCGTCCAGCAAGCTATAAAGTTGTTTTCGCGCTTCAGTTGCGGTCAGGGTCGTCATCGTTGCACCATCCTTTCGTACGACATACCGTACGACATACCGAAGTCGGCGTCAATCATCTTCTCTGGGCGAACGTCATCAATCAGCGGCGCGGTTTACCGCGCACGCTGGATTTGCTGGTTCGGCGATTCTCTGTAACCGGGTCGACTGTATCCAGGAACGGAAACCGGTTAAAATCCGTGTCCCGCGTATAGATTGTGCGAATGCCGTTCTCCCTCATCAGTATGGCCGTGTGCGCATCGAAAACCAGATTCCCTGTGATCCCGGGAACTTCGGCAAACACCTCCATGGCGACATGCCGATGACGATCTGTCTCGACAAGAATCCCGAGCCGTGGGGAGGCGAACAGGGCATTGATGAACAACCACGCCTGTTCGGGCGTAAAAGGTCGGGACAGAACTCGTGGATGCGTCACCACGCGCAGAAACTCGTAAACGATACCCCATGTAACATACCATGGGGTTGTCAGTACCCGAAACGACTCCAGCAGTGCTCGGCATTGCGCGTGATCAGGAGCATCCCTGTCAACGCCATAAATCAGGACATTCGTATCAACAACGAACATATCTATCCTTCCATGACATTGTACAGGACATCTCGGTTAGCCACATTCACCCGAATTCCACCGCCACTGAATTCGGGCAACGGCGGCAAATCGACTGCGCGTTGTTCCGTTTCCATGATGGCACGAAGCGCTGCTTCGACCAACTCGGACATGGTTTGTCGGCGGCGTGCCGCCTCACGCTTGACTTCGAGCATCGTGATATCGCTGATATTGAGTGTGGTCTTCATATGGATTACCATATCTCACGGACGGGTTGCCGTCAACCGTTTTTTTATCCCGCTTTCAGTGTGGGGTGTAGGACAGTTTCTTTGATGTAATCCGATTTTGGGCTTGTGCCTTTTCTTTTGTTCGGTCATATTGTATTTGTAATAGATACATATCGAAAGGAGGCTTGGCGTGGCGAAGACATTGGAAGAGCGCAAATCGGCGGTACTGGATCAGCTCATGGCAATCGATGCGGCGAGACGAGGGCAGTTGAGTCAGCAGT
>JAIVGW010000326.1 GCA_020201415.1 Lentisphaerota bacterium | reverse complement strand
GGTTGAGGTTCTCGATCAAACACCCAAACTGGTGCTGGCGGGTGATCATGCCGATGTTGCCATGATTGAGTCGTTGGCGCAACAGGGTTGCACGGTGCTGGTGCTCTCGGCGGAGACTTGCGGGCGCCTGCCGGGATACCGGGTTGAGCAGGGCGCGGACTGTTTTTATTCCGGCACCCGCGCCGGCGCCGGGGATCATCCGCTTTTCTGGGGAGTGGCCGGGGCGAGTTTTCTGCCGTTGGAGCAGACCCCGGCGCGCGGAGCGCTGGCAGCCATGCCCACCGATGCCCGGGTGCTGCTGGGCGGTCATTGCCGGGGAATCAGCCCGTTCAGAAACGATTGGTCGGTGGATATCGGGTTTTACGGTCTGGAAACCAGGGAACCGGCGCCGCCATTGGCTGTGCAACAGCTCATCGGTTCCGGTGAAATCATTGCCACGACCATCGAGCCCTGGGATCGGAAATCGGAAACCCACCGGCAGCTCCTGGTCAATCTGCTGGCGAATGCCGGTGTGGCTGTGCCGCCGGCCCGGCGCGGCGCCACCGTGGAAGTCAAGTCCACCGTGCCGCTGTGTTTTGACGGCAATCTGGACGACTGGACCAATGACACGGATGATATCAATATCTCCATGTATTCCCATGCGCAGCCGATCGCGCTCACCAGCCGTGATGCCGTGGCCGGCCGGCCGACGAATGACCTGGGCCTGTCCGGTATTGCCTATCTGTTGTATGACCGTGACAACCTGTATGTGGGCGGCATCATCATTGCCAATGAATCGGGCTGTTGCCTGGAAGTGACAGTGGGTGAACATGTGCTGACGATCAGGCCCGATCAGCAGCAGGTGGAGTTGGACGGCGCTTGCGCAAAGTTAGCGCAGGCCGCTTTTGCGCGGCAACCGGCGGACACCGTTATTGATGCGCGCCTGTTGAGTTTGGTGGAAATCAATAAACAGGTGCAAAAGTCCGAGGCGCGTTACGAGACCCCGGGGCACACATTCGAGCTGGGTTTGCCCTGGCAGATGCTGGGTTTGGCGAAGCCCCCGGAACGGCTGACGGGCCGCGTGCGCCTGTTGGGCGGCGATGGTCTGGTGCTGCAGCAGCCGGCAGCCTCGGAAGACGACCAGGCACGTTTGGAACTGCTGTTGCGTGATGCGAATATTGCGCATGTTTGATTAGAACAATGAGAGGAAGTCAGAAATGGAAGATAGCCGGAAACCGATTGAAATAGGCACACGCCGCGAATTGTTTATCGATGATTTTCTGATCGAAGAAATGCGCGGTGGCGCCATGCAACGTTTGCAGCAACCCCTGCCGCGTGAAGCGGTGCTGCCCCTGGACCAGCCCTGGGAACGCGGCGGATATATCACGGTTTTCAAGGATGGCGGTCTGTACCGGATGTATTACATGGGGCTGAGTCTGCGTGACGTTGCAGACAAGACCCTGCCGCGCTGCGGTGATGATGATTTAATTGTATGTTATGCCCAGAGCCGCGATGGTATATCCTGGGAACGGCCGTCACTGGGACTGTTTAGCTTCAATGGCTCACGCGACAACAACATCGTCTGGTGCGGCAAGGGCTCGCACGGCTTCGCGCCTTTTATCGATACCCGGCCCGGTTGCCCCCCTGACCAACGCTACAAGGCTTTCGGCCGATCGCGCATTCATGACTCTCAGACCAATGCCAAGTGGCGTGGGCTGTACCTGCTGACCTCCGCCGATGCGCTGCACTGGTCGGTGCTGGAGGGTCCCAGGAATTTCGGCGCGGTGCTTGATCGCGATGTGGGGCATTACGATTCCCAGAACGTGGCTTTCTGGGACGAACTGCATGAATGTTACCGGCTGTATTTCCGCTGGCGCCGGCCCGTTGAACGCCAGGACCTGGTCGGGCGCGATGATGGCGAGGGCGGGCGCAGCCGGCAGCCGGAAATACGAGATACCGCCACCGGGGTCTCGGACGACTTGATCAACTGGCGCGATCTGCGGCTGCTGGAGTATCCCGGCGCGCCCCTGCAGGAGATGTACACCAACCAGGTGGCGCCTTATCCGCGAGCATCGCACATCTACCTCGGTTTTCCCACGCGCTATACCGAGAATCGCGGTCCTCTTACCGACTGGCATCGCAAAATGATGCTCGAACGTCCCGGGCGTTATTTCCAGAGCTATACTGACGGACTTTTAATGAGCAGCCGTGATGGCCGCACTTTTCACCGCTGGAACGAGGCCTTTCTGCGGCCCGGCCTGCCGGAGGAATCGCGTTGGGGCTATGGCGAGTGTTATCAATCCTGGGGCATGCTGGAGACGGCCACGGATATTCCCGGGGCGCCCAATGAATATTCCGTGTTTGTCACCGAAGGCCGCCGGCATGCCGATCACTCCGTAGCCAAAGGCAGCCTGGTCAAATGCATCCGGCGCCATACGTTGCGTTTGGACGGGTTCGTTTCCGTCAATGCCCCCTGGTCCGGCGGCGAGCTGCTGACCCGGCCCCTGGTTTTCACCGGCGAGCGCCTGTTGCTGAACATGAGCACCTCCGCGGCCGGCAGTCTGCGGGTAGAGCTGCAGGATCCTGAGGGGCGTCCGCTGCCGGGGTTTGCCCTGGAGGATTGCCCGCAATATTTCGGTAATAATCTGGAACGTGACATTCGCTGGAGCGATCCGGCGCGTAAACTGCCGGAGGGCCGGCCGGTCCGCTTGCGGTTTGTCTTGGAAGATTCAGACCTTTTCGCAATGCGGTTCGTATAGAAGGAGTCTTATCATGCAAAGAATCATCAAATTATTTGTTTTGTACTGCGGACTGACAGCCTGTGCCATGGCGGCTTCCGGCGGGTTTGATCTGAAAATCAACGATTTGTCGGAATTGGACGAACCCTGGCCGTTGGTTGCGGGCCTGCCTTTTCCGGAGGGCCTGTTACGGGACTTGTCACAGGTTAGGATCATGCAGGGCAATCAGGAAGTGCCGGCCCAGATTGATTCCGCCGCCACCTGGCGCGACGGCACAGTGCGCTGGGCACAGGCGGTGTGGCCGTCTTTGAATTCCGGGCTGACCGACTGTTGCCGGTCACGGCCCGTTATGACGGACGCCTGTTGTTTGATGATAGCGAGGCGTTTCTGGAGGACAACCGGGGCCGCCGGGCAATGGTGACGGGCGCCGGCGCGGAGGTTACCTCGGAAACCATCAAAAGCGGTCCGGTGCGGGCGGTGATCCGGCGCGAAGGCTGGTATGTCGCCGATGATGGGGCGCGTCTGGCCCGGGCCCGGGTCTGGTTGTATTTTACGGCCGGTAGTCCTTACCTGCGCATCACGCATTCGCTGGTGCTGACGGAAGACACCAATGAGGTCTGGTTCCGCGATTATGGTCTGTTTTTCCGTTCCCCGGCCGCGCCGCGGGAAGTGGCTTTCGCTCTGGATAATTCCAACCGCGATCCCGGGGAACTGCTGGCCGGCCGGCCGGTGGCGGCCGCGGACATGGTGCGTTATCCGTTTTCCGGGAATGAAATTTTTCTGTTGCAGGATGATTACCCGCATTACCTGGAGCGCGCTGCCCTTGCCGTGGTGGGCCGCGGTGCGGGCCGGCATTCAAGCGGCGGGGCTACAACCAACATTTTTTGGGAGAAAGACTGGCTGGCCCAGACCGTGGCGGCGGGAGACTGGGGGGACGCCGCTTACCAAGATCATGGCCTGACCGTGGTCATGCCCTGGCTGGCGCAACGTTTTCCCAAGGAGATTGCTTTCAGCTCGGAAGGCGTGCGTCTGGCTTTCTGGTCCGGCCGCAGTGGACGCGAACTTGATTTTCGCGCTGCGACGCTGGTGGCAGATTATTGGGGACAGTGGTCCTCCCGCGCCTCGGGCGGGGCGAATGCGTTGTCGCAAGTTCCCAGCAATGCCCAGGGCGGCGCGCGGACGCATGATGTATGGTTGCTGCCACGTCAGGTAAACGATACGCCGGCAAAGGTCATGCAACGCGCCCAGGCCGCTTCGCAGCCGCCGCTGGTGTTGGCGGATCCGGCCTGGTTGACGGCCAGTGAAGCCATCGGCTGGCCCATGCATCCGCTGGACATGGAGCGGTTTCCGCGGGAAGAAACGGTATTGTCGGATTTCTGGGACAGCCTGATGGCCAGCCATGAAAGGTTGCCGCGCACCGGGTTTATCGCCTGGGGCGCGCCGCCCTATATCCGCGGTCCCGGCGGTTTCTTCCGTGTATCGGCGCTGGTGGACTACGGTCTGCGCCGCCATGCATGGGGACTTTTGGCGCGCAGCGGCGATCGCCGTTATTACGATTATGCCCATGCCTTTAACCGCTACGCCGGGGATTGGGCCTTGGCGCATTGGACTGCCGGCAAAAAATACAAGGGCGGTTTTACCAATGACCGCGGGCATTGGGATTATCCCAGGGAATGGGGCAGTTTTACCCAGATTGTGCCCGTCGGCGGCAACACGGGGCATGATATCGTCAACTGGCTGCTGGAGTATTACCTGACGGGCGACGAGTATGTCCTGGAACTTACCCGCATGCACGGCGAGGCCTTTAAGCAAAATTGGGAGGAAACCTCCCAATCGCTCTCGAGCTATGATGGTATCTTCATGGTCCTGCGGGTGCTCGCCAATCTGTATGCCCGGGAATGGGATGAGGATTTCGGCGAAATGGCCCGTGAGTTGGCGCGTTATGTGATTGATATGGACAGCCCCAATGCCATTAATGACGATATTCGTTTCGGTTCGCTCTATAAGGTGGACCGCAACCTGATCTCGATCTATTACTACTATCGGGAAACCGGCGACGAGCTGGCGCGCCAGGCATTCCTGAAATGCCTCGATTACGAATATCGCTTTAACCGTGTGGGCGGGGCCTTTGGCGGTCAGTCCTATCCCAGCTTGCTGTTCAGCGTCGGTTACCGTTGGACCGGCGATGTCAATTATCTGCGGGTGATCAATGCCCTACTGGATCAGCACCGGCGCTGGGGCGGTAGCGCCGGTATCACTTCCCAGATCAATCCGACCATGGGGTTGCCGGCGGCGTTGGGGGCCATGGCGGACGTTTCGACTCCGCCGACGCCCTTCCCGGTATTGCGTCAGTATGCCCAGCCGGATCCCAGCCGGATCATGCTGCGCCTGCCGGCGGAGGGCTCATCTGAAATGAGGATTCACCTGCGGATGTCAAATCAACTGGCGGAAGACACGCTCGTAACCGTGTTGTTGGCCCCGCATGTTCCCGGTGGCAGCGAAGCTGCCGAACGCTTGCGTTTGCGCGAGGAAGCGATGTTCCGGACCTCTTATACCAGCCGTAGCGATCCGCGCCGGCGTAATGTGGCGCTGGCCCTGCCGACGGATGTGCCCCCCGGCCTTTACACGCTGGAGTTCCCGGGGGCAGATTATGTTGATGTACTGGATACCGATGTGCCGGAAATATCCGTTTATGCGCCCGAAGGGTTCCGTATGCAGGGCGCGGCCGTAGTCGATTATTTTCGTGTCGATGAAGGGCTGGAGCAACTGCGCCTGTCGCTAGGGGTTCCGACGGAAATACGCCGCCCGGACGGGTCGGTGGCGCTGGAGGCAACCGCGGACAATATCGGTGAAATTGAAATCCCGGTGGAAGGTCTGGCCGGCATCTGGAGCATGCGGCCCAACCAGTCCGGCATCGTAAGGCTGTTGAACGCCGAGCCGCTGTTTGCCCGCTCACCCGGCTGGCTGGTGACCGGCGCGCAGGTGCAGCCGAAGCCACGGTTCCAGCCGCCGACGGAAGATATGGCTTTTGTGCCGGGATTGCGGGGTCAGGCCCTGCATCTGCCCGGCGCCAAAACGCTCACGTTTCAGCGGGGCGATCCTGATGGTGGTAAATTCACGCAATATCCCGGGGATACCGGCACCGTCGAATTCTGGTTCCGTCCCAACTGGTCATCAACCGAACTCCCCTTCAGCGTGGGGCGTAGTTTCAACGACCTGAATTTTCTGCGTTCCGGATCCCAAACCCTGCAATACCGGCGCGGGCGCGAAAGAAGCCGATCCCCTGAATTTGCTTCAATGAATCTGTGGGTCTTCGGCAAGGATACCAATGCCGGGTTCACCGGTCGCTTCTGGTTGGAAGCGGGTGAATGGTATCACCTGGCATTCACCTGGCAAACCGTGGAGGGCGAGCCCGGCACGGCGGGCCATTACGCTGTATATGTCAATGGCGAGCCTCTGCGGCCCGATCCGGCCCGACCCCCCGGCCAGGATGGAACTATTCATTACTGGCCCGGCCGGGTCAATGCCGCCCTGCCGTTCTTCCGCCGTGAACCTGATGCGCGGATCGCCGTAACCGTCGGCCTCCACCCTGCGTTATATAAGGTGTTGGAGCCGGGGTGCCCTCACCCCGGAACAGTCATTAGGTGTTGGAGCCGGGGTGCCCTCACCCCGGAACAGTTCATTAGGCGTTGGAGCCGGGGTGCCCTCACCCCGGAATACCAGCTCTGTAGTTCCAGGCATGACTGGCTTGATAAGAATAATTAACAGGGGAGTTGAAGATGAGTGCGCCAAGCGAAAATAGTAAATTGTCTGAAGGATCAAGGACGCGGACGGTGGCGATGGCGCTGGCAAAATGGGCGGCGCCGGCGCCGGCAATGGGTTCGGCGGTTTATCGCCTGACCCAGGGGCCCCGCGAGCATAAACATACCTACCATTTATTTTGTCCTTGGTCGCCAGACAGTGAAAGTCTGCTGCTGGCACGTTACGACCGGGTTGCCCCGGCCGCCGAGATTTGCATGATGCAATGCGCCACCGGTGAAATTAGCGTGATCGGACATTCCCGCAAGTGGGAATCGCATTCCATGGCCTTTCAGCAATGGCAGGGGAATACGGGGCGCGTGTTTTACCTGGATGCCGACGATGCCGGCCCGATCGGCGTGACTTGCGCGTCTGATGGAAGCGCGGCCAAGATCGTGCGGCTGGATGATATGACTTCGGTTTTTTGCGGTCCGGAAGGCCGCTACCTTTACGGGGCGACGGCGCATGCCGCAATGTTCCCTGATGATGTCATTGCGCCGCGCCACGACAAGGGTGTGCTGCGCCTGGATGTGGAGACCGGCGAACGTCGGGTAATCCTGTCAATCGCCGATGCTATGCGCATAGCGCCGGAGGTTCCGGAGCAATGTCATATGTATGCCAAGATGATCATCGTTCATCGGCGCTTGCCCCGGTTAATGTTCAATTTTACCAACACCTTCTGGGATCAGGGATTACATGAGCCGCGGTTGCGACTTTTGCTGACGGTGGGTACGGACGGCGAGGAACCGCGTTATGTGGGCCCCTGCGTCCATCATCCCAACTGGCATCCCCTGGAAAACCGGGCGTTGGCTCTGCACCGACGGCGCCGGCCCGGACGGCGAGCAGATTATCATTTGTGATCCGCATACCGGAGCAGCCCGGGTGGCGGCCGCCGGCAAATGCTTTTCGGAGGGCTATGCCACGCAACGGGCTATCGCCGCGCGGGCGCCGGGAGAAACGGTGATGGCCGCCCTGGGGCGCGCCCTGTCCGGTGAAGTGCGCGCATGGACCACCCAGTCGCATCCCGCCTGGAGCCGTGACGGCAGCGCTATAATTTTCAATCGCGATGTGGGTGAAGGTTCGCAATTGTATATGATCGATGTCCGCCAGGCGCTTGCGGATCAATCCTGAACCGACCAATGGAGCTAACTGTGCAAAGGAAACCCAATGTCATCTTGTTCGTGGCGGAATCGTATCGTGGTGACGTGCTGGGGCATGCTGGCAATCCCGGGGCGGTCACACCCAATCTGGACGCGCTGGTGGGGCGGGATGCGGTGTCCTACAGCAACGCCTTCTCCCAGAATCCTGTCTGCACCCCCAGTCGCTGTTCCTTCATGACCGGCTGGTATCCGCATGTGCATGGCCATCGCTCAATGCGCAATCTGCTCAAGGATCATGAACCGCATCTTCTGAAAGTCCTGCGACAGGAGGGCTACCGGGTGTGGTGGGGCGGCAAGAACGATCTGGTGGCGGTGGAATCGCCGGAAGATTATCAAAAACATTGCGATATTAAGTATCGTTCCGACCAGCAGCAAACGGATGAAGGCTATCGCCTGCAACCGTTACCGGAAGACGATCCGCGTTATCGCCTTTATTACCGGGGGGTGGCTGAGCGGGGTGGGGCGGGGCAACCCTATCGGCATAAGGATGAAGCGCTGGTTGACGGCGCCTTGGATGTCATCGCCCGCCATCAGGGAACGCAACCGTTATGCATCTATCTGCCGTTGTCACTGGTGCACCCGGCTTATGTTACCACCCGGAAATATTATGACCTGATCAATCCGGACTTGTTGCCGCCCTGCCTGCCGGTTGGCCGGGGGGAGCCGCCGGTGCTGGCGGCTTTGCGTCAGGCCTATGGCGCATCGGCCGTGACGGATGAGCAGTGGCGCGATATACGGCGGATTTATTATGCGATGTGCGCCCAGGTGGACGACTTGTTCGGTCGGGTGGTGGAGGCGCTCAGGCGGCAGGGAATGTATGATGAGACTTTGCTGGCGTTCTTTTCGGATCACGGGGATTTTACCGGAGATTACGGCCTGCCGGAAAAGACGCATGCCACCCTGCAGGACTGCCTGTTACATGTGCCCCTGATCATCAAGCCGCCGGCGGACGTGGCAGTCAAACCCGGCTTGCGCCGTCAATTGACCGAACTGCTGGATGTTTCCGCGACGATTTATGATCTTTTGGGAATTGAGCCGGGTTATACCTGCCAGGGTAGTTCGCTGCGCGCATCGTTAGCCGGTGATGAATCCGAGTTACACCACGCGGTGTTCGCGGAAGTCGGCAGCCGCCGGGGAGAAACGTCCTTTAAAAACATGGAGGCCAAGGCGTCGCCGCCCGGATCGTTTTACCAGGTGCAGTCAGGCGCCGCCCTGCCGTTTGCCGATGCCGGCACCTATGCCGTGATGTGCCGCACGCTTGCCCATAAATATGTCAGGCGCGGCTACACCGGCCACCACGAACTGTATGATCTCCGACAGGATCCGGGCGAATTATGCAATCTGGCCGGTGATCCGGCCCATGCCGCGTTGGAATCTGAAATGCAATCGTGCCTGCTGGAATATTTCATGCGTACGGGCGATGTGCTGCCGTTGAAACAGGACCGGCGCGGATGACCAAAACTGCGTACTGGAAAATTGTCGCCTTTAAACAATTCCGTCTTGATGCGGCTCAGCACCCTTCGGCTTAGCTCAGGGCAGGCATTGATTCGACTAAGCTCACGCCGAAGTCTTTGCCCTCCAGTATGATATCACGAATCACTCAAACTAGAAGGAGCAGTTGGGTTGCCGCTACAGGGAGATTAGGGCGAAGGATTATGGCGAATGATTAAGGAAACAACGAGATCCACCCTAATCTTTCGCCCTAACCCGTCTTTCGCTATTCGCGGGTAAAAACGTCTTTTTTCTTCGATTATCGCTTACAGGTCTGCCCCACATTTTTTCTTCAACTCTTCGAGTCGAGGGGGCGGTTGCTCGGGCAACGTGAA
>JAIVGW010000097.1 GCA_020201415.1 Lentisphaerota bacterium | reverse complement strand
GGTTCTTGCAAAACCCCAGCGGCTCGGCGAGACGCCTCGCCCTACCTTCCCGGATTGCTGCCGCAACGGGTAGGGCGAACCGTCTCGGTGAGCCGAATATGAACGCGCCCGTGGGGTTTTGCAACAGCCTCTTTCCGATAATTTGCATGGCGTTGTTGCTGACCGGCTGCCGCTCCGTCAACATTCCCCAGACCGGCTACGTTTCACCCGAAGAACAGGGCGCCATGACCATCGGACTGGATGATCACGATTACGACCTGGTGGCCGAAGGCATCTCCCGCGAGATGTTCATGCGCGGCCTGCCTAAAAATTACGTGGTGGTGCTGGGCCCGGTGGATACCCGCGAATGCCCGTACGACGTGCGGGTGGTGCAGTTGCAGAAATCACTCCAGGTGATCTTTAACCGAGAGGGCACCTTGAAGTTCCTGACGGTGGCCGATGCCATGTCCGGCGGCACGGCCATTGATGAAATATTCAAGATCATCCAGTATAACTGGTTGAACAGCAATCCGATGGATCTGGAAGACTTGCAGACTTTCGGCAAATTGGCGCAAATCAACGGCATCCTGTTCGGCCGGGTTTCATCACTGGAACGCAACCTGCCCGGCGGCGCGCGCGAAATAAGTTATCGCTTCGTCTGGGAACTGACCAACACGGAGACCGGCCTGCTGGATATTTCCCACGAACAACGCATCCGTAAAAATGTGTCGCGGGACATGCTATTGAGGCAATAAACATGAATAAATGTCTGCCGACGGTGATGACGGCTCTTTGCCTGGCGCTGTTAATAACCGGTTGCCGGTCTTCCGGCTCTTCGTCGCCGGAACCGGTCCATACCTATCCGGCCCCGCAATGGACACTGCACCCCAAGCCGGCTGACAGCGTGTATTTCTATGTGGTCGGATCCTCAGTCAACCAGTCCTCGCCGGCCGACGCGCGCGCGGAGGCTTACCAGGATGCACTGCGTCAGATTTCACGCCAGATTGTGACTGAGGCGGGGCTCGGTCTGGCCGCCCTGCCGCCAGGGGGCATCCTTTTACCCATGGAAGGCGCGGCGATCCTGCCGGGCTGCGTGTATGTTGAACGCTTCGGAAACGCCTGTAATGGATTCGTCCAAGTCAGCTTCCCCATCGTTGAAAAAAGAAAGATCATCGAAAGTTTACGCTGACCATGAAGACCGCCGGGGTGGGCCGGAAAATGCTTAATTAAAAGGATGGCATCATGCGCGCTTTGACATCAGCTTTTTTTGGAATCATCCTGGCAACGCTTTGCCTGAACCACACGGGTGCGGCGGCGCAGTTGGGGCGCACCCAGCCGACGGTTGTGGACAATACACGGGCGGGCGGCGCCAGCGCCAACAAGGCTACCGGGCTGCAGTTGTCGCTTTTTGCTCCAGCCCAGATTTTTCCCGTTGAATACGACGTTTACGGCTTGCGCATCAACCTGTTCTACGGGGTGAACCAGAACCTGCGCGGACTGGACATGGGCGTGGTAAACGTGGGTGCAGGCCTGATGGAAGGACTGCAACTGGGCGCGGCCAACCGGGTCAATTCCCTGGCTGGCGCGCAAATCGGATTTTACAATTCAATCAGCGTGTCAGAGGGGGGCTGTTTTCAAATGGGCGCCATCAATCATGGCGAGGATTTCATGGGCGCCCAGCTTGGGGTAATGAATTATGCGCGCCATGTCAATGGCGCGCAAATCGGCCTCATCAACATCTGCGACACAACCGACGGCCTGCAGATCGGGATCATTAACATTATTTCACAAAGCAGCTTCCTGGTATTCTGCCCGTTGATCAACGGACAGTTTTAACCTCGAAAGATCAGGCATTGAACCCCGCCAAACTTTGGACATATCCCGGGGTTTGACGATGGAGGATGACCCGTGCAAAGCCAGCCAACAGCCATCCGTGAGGGATGCCGTTCCTTGTTCATCCTGCCCTGGTTGTGCGCGGCTTTCCTGGCGGCCATGACGGTTGCGCCGGCCCGGATGCCCACCGCGGAAGAAGCGGGGATTCCCGCGCGCTTAAGGACCACCGTGGCGGGCAGCGTGATCCTGAAGTCGGGCGAAACCACCGTGCTGCGCATGGGCCAGCGCGGCGGGCGGGATCTGGACACCAAGGCGGCCTTCAGCGGCACGATTGACCGCATGGATAACGCCAATTGGACTGTATCCGGACCGGGAGTAGTTGTCAATCAAGGGGTCGATACCGCCACCGTGCGCGGATCTGGCAGCGGCAAGGGCTATATCCAGGGCTTCCGCCCATTCACCTACCGGGAAAATGGCGAGGAAAAACGAGGGGTGCTGGTGCAGACCTGGATCATGGTGGTCAATGAAACCGGACGCGTCACGGACGATGACACCGCTTCCGCCCCCCCGCCTGCCGACGGCCACGCCGCCGATATTCCGCGGGCCGTCATCACGGGCCGGGCCGTCATGCGTGGTACGGATCAGGGGGTGCCGAACGCATACATTGAACTTATCGGCGACAAAGCCGGCACCATCAGCGCTAATTGGACAACCGGCCCGGACGGACGTTTCACCATCACGGCTGACAACCTGCTGGCCACCGACCGCTACGAAATTTTCGTGCGCCGCGGCTCCGCTAACGTCGAGCGAGCAGACTCGTTCAACGAGGACCTGTGGCCTGTTTATCGATACCAACTCAAAATCAATCGCGACAATTGCCGTAATTTGAATGTCGGCCGTATAGAAATGGCATCGGTACAGGAAATGTGGGGCGGAAACATACCCGCCGACCGGCCGCCGGCAGATATCACCCCCAAGCCACAGCCCGATGCCCCCGCACCTGAAGATCAGATGACGCAGGGAATCATACAGGGCCAGAGCACTTTCCCGTGGGAAATCCCCGGAGCAAACATACGAATTTTCACGGCTGAACCGCCCAAGACCGATGACGAAGAGGATACCGGCCAGGGCCACAACGCGATGAGTATCGACTACAAAGGCTACGTCGAGGTTGATTTTCACCTCAAGGCATCCATGACCTTAAAACTTAAGGGTGATCAGGTCACCGGCGAGCTTTACGCCCCCGCGGTTTCCGGACCCAACGTGCGCCTGCCGGGCGCGCGCATGCAACTTCAGGGCCAGTTGGCCGGCGGCTGGGAGGAGGGCGGCCGCATTACCGGGGAATGTTCCGGGCATATCCTCTGGCCGGGCGCCCAGCCGGAGGCGCGGGCCGGGCAACTTCAGATTCACAAGGTCGGCAATGAAGTGCATCTGCGCAGCACGGGATTCTACTATAACCGTTATATTTTCGGAGCCAAAGGGATCAAATACGCAGCCGGCGCCATTGGGGGCGCGGGCGGGGCGCCCGTCAATTCCGTGGTTATCCTCATCGATGCCTCAAACAGTATGCGGGACAACAAAATGGCAAGCGCCAAGGCCACCGCGCGGCAACGCATTGCCGCGCTGGGACCGGAAACCGAACTGGCCGTCATCGCCTTCAGCGACATTGAAGCCAGCCCCGAAGCACAAAAGATGTTGCATGACATGGCCCAGGCTGCCCGTGAATCCGGCGCCGTGGGCGAAGTCATCATGGCGGGACAGGACCAGGATCAGTTGGACAGAGCCATGCAGCAGGCGGTGGCCATTGCCGTGCAGTCCGAGCCCGAAGCGCCTCCACCGCCATCATACGCCCTGGAACTCCTGACCGACACCGTGGCGACCGGCGAACGGATCGGCGTGGTGCATTCCGATTTCCCGATCACGGACCGCAACGCCTGGATCGCCTTCTACGCAAATCAAGGCGACCGCGATCAGGATTACCTGTCATATACATTCCTGGTCAATCTGACCGATCGGCTCTACGACATCACGGCGCCGGATCAACCGGGTGATGAATATCACTTCCGGCTGTTCCTGACACAGGGATACGATTGTGTTGCCCGCAGCGCCCCTATCCGGGTAACCCGATGATGCCTGTCACGCCAGATTGGCGGCTTCGGTCCGTCCTGACTTTCATAGCCTTTTTACTGCCGATCGCTCCGCTCCAGGCCCAAAGGCCGCTTTGGACAACCGGCCACAAAAGCGATGACAGCATCTACATGTATCGTGTGGGCACCGCCAGCGGCGCCGCCTCCGAGCCGCAGGCCCGCCAGGAAGCCTTCGAGGATGCCGTCCGGATCATTCTGGACGAAATTATGACCCGCGGCGGATTGGACGGCCCGGGCCGGGCCGCCGTGCGCGGACAACTGGCTTTGAAAACGGCTGAAACCGTGCCCGGCGCCGTTTACCTGGAAGAAGGCCCCGCCGGATTTGAGGCATGGGTTCAGGTCAGTTGCACCCTGGCCGAGCGCGATGTTCTGCTGCGGGAAATCGCTGATGCTCGCGCCCGATTACAGGCCCGCGCCGATTACGATGCGCAATTGCACGCTCGCTGGCAGGAAGCCCAGGCGGCCGCCCTGCGCGGAGAGCACACCGCCGCCCTGGAACTGCTGAAGGAAATAGAGTATAATTACGGCCGGATCATGACCCCCGCTTTCCCCTTGGAAGAAGTCCGCCTGCTGATGGGCGATCTGCAGGCGCAACAGCGCGACAATCTGGCCGCGCGCGCGTTTTATGAAACAGTCGCCGGCCTTTCCACGTCCACGGTCTGGCAGTCCGAGGCCCGCCGGCGCCTGGAGGCGCTGCCGTCCCCACCGCGCTTATGGCCCCTGCGGTCACGCTGGCAAAACCGCCCGGTGGCCCTGTTATGCCTGCTGCAGACCGACGACCGGCCTCCGGCCCGCTTTACCGCTCTGTCCGGAATCCTGCACCGCGACGCTACTGAAAGCCGAATGAGCATGCGCGATCTGGCTGGCTGGCAGCCGGCCGCGCTTGATCAGATTTTCGACGCACGTGATGCAGCTCCGGCGGCCAAGGCCGCGCGAGACATTCAAACGGATATTGCTTTGCTGGTCTACGTCAATACCGACTCCACCCTGCGCGGACAGACCCAGGAAATCATGGGCGTCCAGATGCCGGTCACTGACACCAGTGTGCGCTTCATGGTGATCGATACGCGCGATAACCGGATCATCTACTCTGACGAATTCCGCGAATTGCGGGGTAACCGCTCCGATACACGCCTGGCCGAACGTATCGCCACCATCATGATCAGCAACTACCTGGCACCCAAATGTCCCGCCCTGCCAGCGTCGGATCCCCCCCACGAGGCAATTAATCCTGTGGCAAACGGTTCCCGGTGAAGACAAATCACCAGGCCACCCGTCCGGTAAAAACGTATTTCACCGGACCGGTCAGCCGTAAGCCGCCGGCGCCCCGTTCGGTCAGCTGATAATCCACCATCAGACTGTCGCCATACCGGCAAACCAGCTTCACCGGCGGCTGGACCAGCCCCAGCCGGCCGGCAATCAGCGCACAGGCTGCAATGCCGGTGCCGCAGGCCCCGGTTTCATCCTCCACACCGCGCTCGTATGTGCGTACCCGCAATACTCCACCGGCAACACAGTCCATGAAGTCGACATTGACACCCCGAGGGGCGAACGCACGATGATGACGCAAGGCCGCCCCAAACCGGCACACATCTATCCGATTGACATCTTTCACAAGCAGCACCGCATGTGGCACACCGGTGTCCACGCAATGGCATTCCCAATCACGCCCACCGGCCTTCACGCGCATTTCCGTCCAGTGACGCGGCGGCGGCAGTTCGATGCGAACGCCCTTCGGCAACACCTCCGCCCGCACCGGCCCGGCCCCGGTGCGCAACGTCATTTTCCTTGCCGCCAGTCTCCGGTCAAAGGCCAATTGGGCGGTACAGCGGGCGCCATTACCGCACATGGGGGCCGTCCGCCCGTCGGGATTGTAAAACCGCATCCGCACCACATCCTGGCCCAGGGGCCGCAGTATCAGCAGCCCCTGCGCGCCGATGCCGGCCGGCCGGTGGCACAATTCCCGGATGCGCGAGGCCGCCGGCCGGGACAGGCTGCCGTCGCGGTCAACCAGCATGATGAAATCGTTGCCGGCTCCGTGCATTTTCCAAAATTCAATTGTTTTCATGGTTCAAATGGAGCTGGGACCGATTTGTACAATGCGACCCGGAAGATTTTTCCAGCCAGGCACCGGCGGAGTCCGCCAGACACTCCGGCAGGATCAGGGATCGATGTTTTCTAACTTCAAAGAGTCGAAGTCTATGCGCCGGTAAAAGCAATTGCGCGGAGCTTCACCGCGGTTGCGGGTATGGCAGATGCCGCCCCGGCGCGGGCGCACTAGATACAGC
>JAIVGW010000096.1 GCA_020201415.1 Lentisphaerota bacterium | reverse complement strand
GCGGTGGAGTCAGCGCCGCCATTCGTGGAGCCCGCCGCCGTTATCCCGCCTTGCCCATTGAAATCGAAGTGGAAGACCTGGACGAATTACGCGAGGCTCTGGCCGCCGGACCGGATTGGATCATGTTGGACAACATGCCTCCACCCCTGATGCGCGAATGCGTGGCCGTGGCAGGCGGCAGATGCCGACTGGAAGCTTCCGGTGGAATTAATCTGTCCATGATTAGTGAAATAGCGGAAACTGGCGTGGATGCTGTCTCGCTGGGCTGCCTGACCCACTCGGCGCCATCGGTGGATCTGTCTCTGGAAATTGTTGAAGAATAGGCTGACTTAATTAATGCATGATCAATCCAAAACCACTGTGCTGGCGGTGGATATCGGCAACAGTTCCGTCAGCGCGGCCCTGATTTGCGGCAACCGTGTCCGACGCTCGTCACGGCTGTTGACTTCAGCCGGAGTCAAATCTATCACCGCCGTCTTGCGCAAGGTAACCGCCGGACAACGCGCGGAACTGGCCGCCATCAGCACCGTTGTCCCCCGCGTGCTTTATAAATGGATGAAGGAGACCAGGAAATTTGCAGTGACCGAACCAATCAGCGTCCATCACAACCTGCGGCTGGGATTGCGCCTGGACTATCCGCGCCCGCAAACTTTGGGAGCCGACCGTCTTGCCAATGCTGTTGCCGCCAACCATTATTTTGGCGCGCCGGCCATTGTCATTGATTGCGGTACGGCCACGACAGTGGATTTGATTGACACACGTCATGGCTTCCAGGGCGGCATCATCCTGCCGGGGCCACCACTTTTTCTCACCTACCTGCATGAGCATACGGCAATGCTGCCGTCTATTGACTTGCCCCACCGCGCCCCCCTGGTTAAAATAGGAAAAAATACGGAAGCTGCCATGCGCCTAGGTGCTTGGCTGGGTTATAGAGGAATGTTGCGGGAATCCGTGGCGGCCCTGCAGTCAACTTTGCGCCGGACGGCTCCGGTGATCGTGACCGGCGGCTATGCCAGGCGGATCATGCGAGGCAGCGGTATCCCGACGCACACGGATGAATTTCTTACCCTGCGCGGCATTGCCCTGCTGGCTTTGATGAACAAATAAATGGAGGTCATATGTCCGATAATTCCTATGCCGTAGTGCTGGCCGGAGGTCGCGGTGAACGCTTCTGGCCAAAAAGCACTGAGCAATGCCCCAAGCAATTGTTGCCCCTGGCCGGTAAACAACCGCTGCTGGTGGAAGCCGTCGCGCGCCTGCAGCCTCTGATTCCACAGGAACGTGTGTTGATCCTGACCAATGCCGCCCTGATTCCCGCCATCCGCCAGGCAATGCCGGATTTTCCGACAGGCAATATAATCGGCGAACCCTGCGGTCGCGACACGGCGCCGGCCGTGGCCACGGCCGTGGCCATCATCAAGGCGCGCTGCCCGACAGCCAGCCTGGTGGTTTTGACCGCGGACCATGTCATCGGCGACTTGCCGGTATTTCAACAGACTCTGGCCGATTCTTTGCAACTGGCTGCCAGTGAAGACACGCTGGTAACCATCGGCATCCGGCCGCTGACGCCCAGCACCGGATTTGGTTACCTCGAAGCAGGCGATGAATTGTCGCACAAAGGCGCCACTAAATTCCACAGGGTGCGGCGGTTTGTGGAGAAGCCTGATATGCCCACCGCCGAACAATACCTGGCGGCGGGAAATTATTATTGGAATTCGGGCATGTTCGCCTGGTCGGTCGCCACCTTTGAATCAGCAGCGGGCAGGCATCATCCTGAGTTAACAACCATTATCGAGCAATTGTCGCCCCTGGCCGACAAACCAATGTTTGAAGAGCGCCTGGCGGAGGTCTATGATAAAACACAAAAAATATCCGTTGATTACGCCATCATGGAAAAATCCCGAAACATCGCCATGGCTCAGGCCTTGTTCAGATGGGATGATGTCGGCACATGGTCGGCGCTTGCGAAACATTTCCCGGCCGATGCCGACGGCAATGTGACCATCGGCCGGGCCGCGCTGCTGGATTCCGGCAACAATATTATTGACGCCGGCGACAATCTGATAGCGTTGATCGGTGTGAACGATCTGGTGGTGGTGCAACACAACAACGCTACACTGATTTGCCCGAAAAATCGCGACCAGGATGTGAAAAAGATTGTCGAACAATTACGGCAGCGGCCCGACTGCCGGGGTTGGTTATGAGCCGCTGTCTGGGCGTTGACTATGGTTCATGCCGCATGGGTTTGGCCATAAGTGATGAAACGGGCATTCTGGCATCGCCGCTGCGGACTGTGCCAATCAACGGCCCGCGCCAGGCGATTGCGGCCATTGCCGCGGCATGCTCCGAGCGGATGGTTGAGCGTGTCGTAGTGGGTCTGCCGCTGGACATGCAGGGGCGTACAGGACCGGCGGCCCTGGCAGTGCTGCAGTTTGTGGAACGGCTGCGCAATGAACTCAACCTGCCGGTGGATACATGGGACGAACGTCTGAGTACCAGCCAGGTCGAACGCTGCCTGATTGACGCCAACGTGCGCCGCGCCCGCCGTCGGCAGTTACGCGATCAGATGGCGGCACAGGTAGTCCTGCAAAGTTACCTTGACGCCCGCACACCGCTGACGCCGATCGATGACTTCTTGACTGAATGAACACAAACCATATTCACAACTACCGCGCGACTATCGCCTACGACGGCACAGCCTACGCCGGATGGCAGATTCAGCCCAACGGCCTGGCGGTGCAAGAAGTTATTGAGCGCAGTCTCGCGCACTTGAACGGCGCGCCGGTCAAACTTCACGGCAGCGGCCGGACGGACCGTGGCGTGCACGCCCGCGCCCAATCAGCAAATTTCACATTGGGCCGACGCTGGATTCCGGTCGATCTGCAGCGCGCTCTCAACGCCGTCCTGCCGTCCGACATCCGTATCCTTAAACTAACAGGGACCCGCACCGACTTTCATGCCCGGCGCAGCGCCGTGGCCAAGGAATATCGTTATTTGATCTGGAATGATGAAATCATGCCGCCGCATCTGCGCCTATACAGGGCGCATGTGCGCCGCCCGCTGGATGTTGCGGCCATGCAGCTGGCCGCTGCTCGTCTGATCGGCTGTCATGATTTTGCCGCTTTTAGCGCCAATCCCAATCGACCGGTAGAATCAACGGTGCGCACCCTGGCGCGCCTGCTGGTACGACGGCGCGGCCATGATATTACCATCGTTGCCCGTGGCAACGGGTTTCTCTACAAGATGGTACGCAGCCTGGCAGGACTCCTGATCCGGGTGGGATCTGGTGAGGTGGCGCCGGCCAAGGTGAAAGACATTTTGGCGACCCGCATCCGCACGGCGGTCGTGCCAACCGCTCCCCCGCAAGGTCTGTTCCTTTGGCAGGTTTTTTATCGTGGATAATCCGGCCGGCTTACTTGACCGGCAAGTGGCCCTGCAAGCCCCACAGTGACTCGCGCAGAATCATGCCCCTGGCCAGCGACCGTATATGCCATAGCCCGGTCCTCGATTCATACAAGGCCAGATCCCATATCCCATCGCCGTCATAATCACCCGGCACCGGCAGGTATCCCGGCCCACCCCAGAGATGATTTCGCACAATCTCCTCGCCCTCACGCGTGCGGAT
>JAIVGW010000095.1 GCA_020201415.1 Lentisphaerota bacterium | reverse complement strand
GTTCTGAAACCAGCACTTCATCTTCCGGAAGGACATCATACAAGCGGTAAACGCCGTGCCCGGGAAGATGCTTGCCTGTCAACATACTGGCGCGTGACGGAGTACAGATAGGATTATTGACATAGCATCCATCAAAGATCACACCTTCCCGCCCGAGCCTATCAAGATTGGGCGTATGAGCCCAGGCACAGTTGTAGATCCCCATGGAATCCCAGCGCTGCTGATCGGTCATCATCAAAAGAATATTCGGACGGCAACTTTCCGCTTGGGTCTTCAGCTTCATCCACGGACCTTCCTGTCATTGTAATTGCAACTAACGGGTTACACCCGGCGTTGCAAAATCCCACTCTTGGTACAGTCCGTCAAAACCGTCCAGATGCCACGGCTGAATCCCGGCCGCGCGGGTTCCTCCTTGATGTGAAACAAACTGTAACGGCGTATCATCCTGATGGCCGGAACGGACCGGAAGCGGAGTGGGACTGCGTGATGAAAGCGACCATTCCAACAGCAGATCCTTTAACTGTCGCTTGATGGCAGATCCGTCAAGATCATCCCAAAGATTACGTTGCTCCATGGGATCCTCCGCCAGATCGTATAGCTCGCCGTATGGTTTTCCAGTGTAATAGACCATTTTATATTGATGATAACGAACCATGGTGCCGAAATAATTTTCAGAGAAAACCGCTTCCCGGTGGGTATAGTCTTTTTGTTGCTCTAGCAACGGAACCAGGCTTTTAGCCTGGCTGCCATATCCTCGAAAAGCGCCGCCCAGTTCGCAAAAAGTATCGAATAAATCAATGGATTCCACCGGATCGTCAACCACCTGCGGTTTGAAACGCTCAGGGCAATGGACAATCAGGGGCGCCTTCACACTCTGTTCGTAGAAACACTGCTTGTAGATCAGACCGTGATCACCCAGCAAATCGCCATGGTCGGAAGTGTAGACGATCACCGTATCTTCATACAAACCCTGTGCTTTCAAGGTCTCTACAATGCGTCCAACCCAGTCATCAACCAGCGTATTCAGGGAGTAATAGTAAGCCTTGGTCAAATGAATTTGTTCCTCCGTCAATTCATCCGTCTTGAACGGCCATTTCAGCCTGTTGTTGATATAGTCGTAGGCTTCGCGCGGCTTGGTCCTGACCTCCGTTTCGCCCATGTTCCGCCCTGGCAGCTTCCTGTTTAGAAACAAGGCGTCATAAGGGGCCGGCGGATCGTACGGATTATGCGGACTGAGAAAAGACGCGAAGACACAGAACGGCTCCCGCGCATTCTTGAGATACTCGCAGACGCTGCGACCCACGAACGTGTCAATATGAAGTTCCTGGGGAACCCTTGACTTCACCGCCGTCGCATTGGCAATATACTCCTTGCTTTGCACATCGTAGAGTTCTGGCCGGCTGGTCCCGTGCTTGCGCAGGAACCGTTCGTAGTCATCCGGGCAATCATGGTGGAATTTTGCTTCCGCAATGATTCGGCCGTCAAACCCGAAACAGTCGTGCCAGGGAGTCAGGTGCATTTTTCCGATCAAGGCCGTGCGATACCCGGCCCGGCCCAACTGATGACCGAAGCTCCGCTCCCCGGGATGGGGGGCATACCAATTGGAGACCACGCCATGACTATGGGGATAACGACCGGTTAAAATGCTGTACCGGGACGGACAACACAAGGGATTTTGCACATAACAATTATCGAACCGGATGCCTTCCTGGGCCAGGTGGTCCAGATTTGGGGTGATGGCAACTTCATCACCATAACACCCCAATGAATCGGGCCGCTGCTGATCGGTCATCAGGAACAGAATATTCGGGGATTTGGTACTGGTCATGGTTTATCTTTACTCCGCCTTGACCCAGACCGGACTACCCCAGGCTTGCTCTCCGTCCTGGAGGACAACGCGGGGGTAATAGATGGCAACTCTGCCGGCCGCCGTCGGCGCTGGGTCTTCCCACTCCCATTGCTCCCGGCGCCGGCGGCCGGGTTTGACGGCGGCTTCATCGCCGTCCTTGATTAAGACGATCTCCTTGACCTTCTCCGGCGCGTCCACCTCCACTTGGATCAGGTTGCGCTTAATCGAGTCGGAGTCAATTTCACGGCCCATGGCCGCGCCGTTGACGGTGAAGCGCAGATCCATTCGAACTCCGGTAGTGCCAAAGCACCAGCGGTCCCAAAGACTGTCGTAGATGTTCTCTCGGGTTAAATCCTCCGCCCAGACGCAAGCCAGGCCGGCTCCGAGGGGATTGAAGAAGGTGATGCCATCACCCGGGGCGCCGCCGTGTTCGTCGGTGGAGGCGATGAAGCCGAGACGATAGCCGCGGCGCAAAGCGGTGTCGACGAAACATGCGGGATGCATATCGACTTCCTGGCAGGGCAAGTCCGTCTCGGGATGCTCTCCGGACCCCCAATGCGAGTAAATCTCGACCATTCTGGTGAGTTTCGGATCATAAAGATCCCAGTTGATCGGGCTACTGCAGAGCGTGGCCACCTGGTGCGGCACGAGGGTGAGCTTCTCGTTAGCAAGACGTTGCTTCAGTTGGGCAATGATATCCGGCATGGGCTGATCCTCGGCCGGGGGAATCAGAGGATTGCCGCTGCGGAAATATACAATCCAATGGCCTGCATTAGGCCCGACAAATTCGGAGCCCAAAATTGTGGCAAACTCGGGCGACTCCCATTTATGCGCCATTTCAAGCCGGTAGGCCCAGTCGTCCTCATTCATACCGTCATCACGGGAGCCCTGGTGGTCGCTGAGGCAGTAGAAATCCAACTGCGATGCATGCCTGGCGTAGCGATAGTATTCGTCGGGGTCCTTTATTCCGCAATTGCGGCGGACAACGCTCCTATCCCGCAGGAAATCGCGCTCGCCCTGGCGGTATATCCGCTCCAGGCGCCCGCTATGGGAGTGGAGATCGCCGAAGTAGAGTTGCCGTCCGTTCCAGGCGGGCCTTTCGGGGTCTGCCAGAACGGCTTTTACGCCGTCATCTAAATAGACAACGTTGGCCAAGTTCCGCGGATAATCGTCGATCCGGACCCAACGGTCCGAAATTCCGGCGCGATCAAGAGACTGATACGTCTTTTTACGGTTGTACAAGGCCATCCGTAATGGCTCGCCGGTGGCGAACCGCGGTGGCAGGGCCAGATAGCCGATTCCGGCTGTAGCTGTCTCCGGTTGGGTCCGCTTGTGCTTCACCTCGTAATAGAAACGAATGTCGTCTTGCTTCCAGAGAGTGGAATACTTGACAGCCCGGAACTCGAGAACTTCTTCACCGTTGATACTTAAGACGAACTCACCGGAAGGCATGTATCCGTCTGGCCCCAGTCCAACCGCCATGTGAAGGACGACAATTACCCGTCCCGAGTCGTCAAAGGCGCGTGCTGGGTCCGACTCCCACTCCAAGCGCTCGTTCGGGCGCAATCGCGTCAGATACCCCACCCGCGCCACGGCCACGCCAAACAGCTGACCGATCAAATTGCGTTGCCATGCGGGAATCTCCGCACCATAGTGGTGAATTAATCTAACAAAACCTTTAGTGATATTCATTTCGCTCCAATTCAAACACCCTTCATCCTGGCCGGCAAATCTTCCTTGTTCTCGACGGCATGGTCGCTCTTGACCTTTGCTGATTTCGAGTC
>JAIVGW010000325.1 GCA_020201415.1 Lentisphaerota bacterium | reverse complement strand
GATGCCAGTCGGCAGGGTGGCCGCCACAAACAGCAATCCCTGGCCGGGGATCGCCAGAAACAACAAAGGCGCTGAAAATGTCCAGAAGAACCACCAGCGCCGTGGTGAATTTCGCAAGTGTGGCGCCAGGTAAACAAACAGCAGGATTGCCAGCAGAAAATCACCGAGGCGGCTGCCGATGAGCATGGTGCGGCTGCCCAACAGCAATGTAACCACGGTGGCCGGCGCCACATGTCCCGTATTATAGACAATACTGAAAAACAAGCCGGTCAGCATTAAAACGGCTGTCAAGCGGCCGGTTTCCAGCATGGCGCCGGGTGCGCCGTCAAACCACCAGTGATTCAGCATTCCCGGCAGGTAATTGTCAGCCATGCCGTGAGATGGAATGAAGTCCACGTAAGGCAGATAGCCGAAATCATGCCAGGTCCACCAGCCCAGCAGCGATTCGCCGAAGTGATAGTCGTCCGGCAATATTATCGGCGGCACCGGATTCAGTGCGCCCCTTGCAAACAGAATGACCGCCAGCAGGCACCAGGGTGAGAGGAGCCCGATGGAAGGGATCTGCTTGGCGGAAGATTGCCGCCAGCGGCGCAACAGATCTCCGGACGCCAACAAGGCCGCGGTCCAGCCGATAGCGTGCAGCATGATCAGTGGCTGGGACATGCTTGCGCCTTGCAATGGTTGCGGCATAGCGGCAATAAAGACCAATGGCAGCAACATCTGGCTACAGACCAGCAGCCGTGGCAGATTGTTCTTGAATGGAGTCGAAAATGTTGCGGCGCCGGTTCCGGCAGTCAGCATTATTGTGCCCAGAATCAGTGCCATCTGCCAGTTCGATATGGCCGAATTCCATCCCATGAGTCCCGGCACGATACTGGCGGCGACGAGCACACTGGAGATTGCCAGGATTGCCGCCAGCATAGTCCAGGCAATAGTTGGGGTGTTCTTATGACAAAGCCGGGCAAAGAGCAGGGTGGCAATGCCGACAAGGGATATGGTCAGCAGCAGGGGATCAAAACGCCAGGGAGCATTGAAAAACAAACTGGCAATCAGGGCTGGAATGAAGGTGACGGCTCCCGGCAGTGCGTACCAGATGATAGCCGGCTCCCGGTCAGCGGAATCTTGCGCCGACGGAGCAGGCGTCAGATTGGCCAGTTTACGCCCACCAAGCAAAATCATAAAAAATGCCAGCAGGGCTGCCGGTACAACTAACAGATCCTGTAATTTGGTCGCGGCCAGCCAGGTTATATGTCCGACAATGAAGTCGGGATAGCGCGGCGGCAGTGCCGCATGGCGCAATATGAGCCAACCGGCCCACAGGCCGCCGGCCAGGGCCGAGATCAGGATCAGTGCTTTTTTCAGCAGGTCAGGGATTCGTGTACGGCACAAGCCGACCAGGAGCATCAGCCAGACGGACGGCAGGACCCAATGCAGCAGGAATGCCCGGCGCTTAAGGCGCGCTTCCTGTTGTATGGCCTTTTGTCGCCGGCGCCCTTCGGGCGAAGCGGACAGGACCTCCCGCAACCAGTTTTCATGCCGTCCATCCATCAGGCGGCTGGCATACAGTGCCCATCCTTCGGCATCGGGCATCCGTCCCAGTATGTCCATATAGGCAGCCTGGACGATGTTGGATGCGCTGACGGGATCGCACACCGGGGGAGCTGGGTCCATGGCGGCAACACGCAGGGCCGATGAGGCAATCAGGATGACTGCGGCAAACCTGGCTGTGGAAAACAATCTCATGGCAATGACTTCGTCAGGGCGGAGGCTGTCGGCGCCGCGTTCGGTGGCGCGGGCAAAAAATTAGTTGCCCGATAATATGCCCGAATACTTCCTTCAGTAAAACAAGCAATATCCTGAGATTGCCGCGCCACCCGTGAATTTTGGTCGGAAGCAGGCCGCTGTCGGGATATATCCGGGTGACTGGCACTTCAATGGCCCAGGTTCCATGACGGACTGCATTCAATGAAAGAAAATAGTGCAGCTCATAACCTGTGCGCAGCGAGCCGGGGCGGCAGATTTCCGGCCGGGTCAGGAAATGGCGGCTGTAGGCCCGAAAACCATTAGTGGTGTCGGTGTGGCGGAATCCGGATGCCAGACTTATTAAAGGAGCGTGCAGCAGGCGCACCCCCAGGAGGCGGCTGCGGGGGGTATTGCGATGGCGGCCCCCCGGCAGAAAGCGTGATCCCTGGATATGGTCGAAGCCCTGATCCAGCTTTTCGACAAAATGCGGCAGTCCGGCGCTGACGTCGTCCTTGTCATTGCCGTCAACGGTTATGACGCCGCCGTAGCCCGCCTGGAGGGCATAGGCGAAAGCCATCTGCATCTGCGCGCCCAACCTTCCCGGGCCGCGTTTAATCAACAGGGCGCGGATGCCGCCAGCTTGCAGCATCCCGTGATCGTTGCTGCCGTCTTCGCTGCCGCCATCCACCAGCAGTGTATCCCAGTCACGGCAGACATCCCGCATTTTATGCAGTTGTGACCGGAGGCGCGCGCATTCGTTCAAGACGAAGATGCACAGGCAGTAGCGACTGCGGCGCGCCTTAAATTCCACCAGATCGCAGGCGGGATGCCGCCAGCCCGGCGTATCTTTTGGGGTTAAGGCATCCGCCTGGATTCGCTCAGGGTTCAAGTGTGATCCGATGTGGCGTGGGTGACAATGTTGCGCCGATGGGCTTCATCCACCAGCACGGAACTGTTGTGTTCTTCCAGGGCGGTATACAGCGGATTATTGGCGCCGGTCAGCGCTCCGTTTCCGATATATTCGCTCAGCAAGGTCAACAACATGAACAAGGCGAAAAACATTACGGCATTCTGCATGGACAAGGTGACCCAGCCTTCCGCCACATCCTGCTTGAACAGAAATATGGCCACGATATACAAGGCATACAACACGTTGGCCATCGCCAGCAAAAGACCAAGGCGGCTTACAAGGCGCAGGGGATGTCGGGAGGTTGCCACCAGAATATCAAAGGCCATGTTGATGTCGTCCGCCAAAGTCCGGGTGGGTGACAGCCCTTGTTTCTGAAGTTGCGGAGTATATTTGAAATAATGCACCGGCATACCCAGGTTGGCGGTAATCAGCCGCAGGATGCGGTTGCGGCCGGATGACTGGGTGAAGGTGTTGACGGCCGCCCTGGGAAATACACGGAAGAGCAATGAATTGCGTTGAATATCAATCTGCAGGCAGACTCGGCAATAACAGTCAAAGATTTTACTGAGCGTGCGACGCAGCCAGTTTCGTCGCGGGACCGGGTGGGGGATCCCGTAATATACCCCCGGATTGCGCTGGCATTCGTTAATCAAGTCGGTGATCATGGCGGGCGGGTCAACCAGCGGGTCCATGACTATGACATAATCTCCGATTGCGGAATCCAAACCTGCGGCAATGGCCGTGTCGGCGCCATGCTCCCGGGGCAGGCGCAGCAGGCGCAGGCCGTCGGCTTCCTGCAGGAGTTTCTGAATATGTTCAGTCGTGTCGTCCGTGGAGCCGTCATCCACGATGACAATTTCGTAATAATTGTAGTTGTATTGCAAAACTTCCAGGACTGAGCGAATTGCCGGAACAATCTGCACACCGGGGTTGCGGCAGGGAATGACTACACTTATAAAAATGTCCTGCATGTCCTGTGA
>JAIVGW010000094.1 GCA_020201415.1 Lentisphaerota bacterium | reverse complement strand
CCCACATACACATGATAAGCAAACTCCGATCCCGGCTGGTGCACGATGGGCAGCAGGGCGCCGGACATCTTTTCGAGGTAGTACTGCAACTCGCCCGCCGCCGTCCGCACCTGGGGCAAGGCTTCCTGGGCGACCACGATTTGCGCCATTGGCTGTCCATCCCGGACCAGCTCAACCGCCGCGGCCACATTGACCAGCGCGACCGCCAAACCCAACCACAACATTTTTACCGTTACGTACATGACGCTGCTCCCTTTCCCTGCCGGCCAACCCATTGCGGGGTGAATCATTCCCAGGCTGAACCCCCAGCGGCCGGCATAATCAATCAAAGCACACCCGCAATGTTTTTATCTCATAGGGCGCCAGTTCAACCAAGGGGGCGCCATCCGCATCGACAACCACCCCGGCGGCATCAGGCAAAGCTCTTTCCAGCAGGTCGCAAACGAGCACCGACCGCACCGGACGGCAGCAACGCAACTTCGCCTGCCGACGGGCGCCATGGCATTCCAGCAGCCGGAATATCCAACCGGCGCCGTCCTCCGCCCGCTTGATCGCCGTGACCTGCAGGCCCGCCTCACGCACGTCCACCAGGCCGCGGGCAACAGGGCTCACGGCATCCTCGCGCCGATCCCACCACTGGCAGCCGGCCAGGTCATCCACCCCGGAACGCACGGTCCGCACAACCGGCGGATTGTTGAAGGACTGCCCCAGGCGCGGGGCGTCCACGGCGCGCCAGTCACCCGGATGCGGCATGACGGCGTAACTGAACTCAAACGGACCGAGTCCCAGGATGTCCTTGCGCCAGGGGCGCATGTTGGGCGAGCGCAGCAGGCTGAGCCCGACCTGTTTTTCGTCGGCATCATAACCATAGCGACCGTTGTTCAAGATCAACAGGCCTTCCTGTCCGTCACTGACATCCAGCCAGGTCTGCATACAGCGGTCCGGCTCAGGCGGCAGGTCGCGCTGCTCTTTCCATTCCTCGCCGATACCAACCGTCCGGCTGACATTATTATCAAGATGCTGGGGCAGGCGCCGTTCGGCCACTCCGTAAGGCGCATCGGCCGCCACCCGCGTAGCGGTAAAGGGCAGGTCGAAACGCGCCTTGAGCATGACGCGCTCGGCATGCCACACACCATGTGTTTCAAAATGCAGTAACGGGCTGTGCCGGTACAGGGCGATATCCTGGATGATTACCGTCTCCGGCAAATCAGGGCTGAACCGGATCCGGCGGCAAACGCGAACACATCCGCGCAGAGGACCGTCATCCCTGATGGCCATTGACACGGATGGACGGGTTTGCAGCGGCTCACCGGTGTACATGATCCACCAGGGCTCCATGGTACACCAATCCGGATGCGGGCTCAGATTACCCTCCGCCAGCAACTCCAGACGATTGCCGCGTCCGCCCGCCGGCAGGCATTCCCGTCCGCGCGCCTTGTCAAGCAGTCGGACGATTTCGCCCGACCCGGGATCGAATTCCACCCGCACGAATTCATTTTCAAGACTGTGATCACCGGCAATCGAGGCATGGGACGGCGCGGGCACCGGCTCCCCCGGCGTCCGCCGATAGAGGCCGGCCGCCATGCCCCGCGACTCATGCAGGATCAAATCCGCCCGGGCGCCATCGGCGCGGAGAATCGTCTGTGAGGGAACCGGCCGCCCCTGCTCATCGTGATAGGCGGCCGGACAATCATCCTGCCGGGGCAGGCAGACCGGCGCGGTATGTTCAAACGACAGTAAATTAAACACCGCCAGAGGCTCCGGCGCATCCGGCGCCTGTTGTAGTTCAGCATGCCAGCGATCGCAGAGAAAAGCCAGGGCCTGGTCCAGCGCCCATTGGGCCCGGCCTTCAATCCCGGTGTTAAGCCGATCGGCTTCCTCCAACACCTCGCCGAAACAGGTGCCGCAACTCAGATCATGGAACTGGTTCAGGCACAGATCCGACCAGGCCTGCTTGAACTGGGTTACCGGATAGGGAAATCCATGCAAAGCCGCCCAGCAGGCGGCTTTCTCGGCATTGCACATCAGATTTTCCAAAAACCGGTTGCGGCGCTTATAACGTCCGTCGGTCGTATATGTGCCGGTATATTCAAAACCCAGTTCCCCTTCCACCACCGGCAGAAGATCGCGATACCCCTGCATGTCTTCGACAACTTCATCCGGCGCGCTCCAGCGGCAGGCCGGCAGACCGTGCTTCCCGGAAACCCGAGCCGGTTGCGGCACCAAATCCGGCGACATGGTCACCCGGCGGTCGCTGTATAGGTCATCGGCCTTGACGATGATGGCCGGCAAGCCGTCCGCATCAAGTTCATCGAGGGCCTGCCGGATGGATTCCGCGTTAATTCCACCGGCGCAATTCCACAACTTGAAGGCCATGATTTCCGTGCCATCCCAGCCTTTCCAGACAAACTGACGCCGCATCCGTCCGTCCGGCCCCTGCGGCAGGCAGCGGCCCAGATAGTAACCGTCCATACCCGCCAGGCTCAGAATCTGGGGCAGCGATCCGGCATGGGCAAAATTATCCAGGGCCCAGCAGACTCTGGCGGTTTTACCGAACTTGTCCAGGAAATACCATTGTGCCAGGGCCGCCTGCCGCACCAGGGCCTCGCCGGAGGGAATGACATGGTCTGGCTCCACCCACTGCCCACCGCACAGTGCGATCCGGCCATCCCGGACATACAGCCTGACTTTTTCAAACAGTTCGGGGCATTGCCGCTCGATCACCTGGAACGACCAGGCCGTCGAACGCGAGAACACGAATTGTGCCCCGGGATGCGCTTCGATCATCTCCACCGCCCGCTCGAAGCATTGCCGCATGAGATCCTCACCATGCGGGACGCGGGGCCACAGCCAAGCCACATCCAGATGCTGCGCGCAAATCGCGTGGATGCGTTGCGCCTTCCAGGCGCGCTCCGGTTTTTCGGGAATATTGGCTTTGCTTGAATCGATCATAGTCCGCATATTTATTTCACCGGCAGATGTCCGCGCAGGCCCCAGAGCGTGTCACGCAGGATGATGCCGCGGGGCAGCGACCGGATCTGCCATTCACCGGTATTAATGTTGTAGAGCGCAAAATCCCATACCCCATCGCCATCGTAATCACCGGGTACCGGCACATACCCCGGCCCACCCCACCAGTAGTTCCGCACAATCTCAACCCCCTCGCGCGTGCGGATCGACCAGCGGCCGGTCGCTTCCTCATACACCGCCAGGTCATGGACCCCGTCCCCGTCAAAGTCGCCCATTACCGGCACATGCCCCGGACCGCCCCAGGCCTCGCCCCAGATCTTTAATTCTCCATCAATCCCCCGGCTGTACCAGCGTCCGGTATTGGTGTCATACATCGTGAGATCCCAGACGCCGTCACCGTCGTAATCACCGCCCACCGGCACCAGCCCCGGCGCACCGAACACGTCGCCCCACACCAGCGGCTGGAAGGCATCACCCAGGATGTACCAGCGGCCATCCTCCACGCCATACACGGCCGCATTGCCCAGACCATTCCCCGTATAGTCACCCGGCGCCGGCAGATAGGCCGGCCAGCCCAAGTTCAGGGAACCCGCCTGATACCCGGAGGCCGAGAGCATCCCCTGCCAACCACCCGTGGTGGCATCGTACACCACCGGCTCCGCCCGGTTG
>JAIVGW010000324.1 GCA_020201415.1 Lentisphaerota bacterium | reverse complement strand
GTGTAGAGCAACGCTATGAAAACCAGCGCCCACCCGGCTGAACTGCGCGCCGCTTTAACGGTTGGCACGGTGAAAAAGCGCATAATAACATGCGGCAACCCGGCTGTCCCGATCATCAGCGACATTGTGAAAGCTAGCATATTCAAAGTGCCGCCGGGCAGGGAGGTCGTGTAGCGGTCAAAACCCAGATCGGTGACGACCTGATCAAGGCGCACCAGCAAGGGCAAATCGGAACCGAGCATTGTCGAGCCCAGACCCAGTTGCGGGATAGGATTGCCGGTGAGCTGCAGTGATATGAAAACAGCCGGGAAAATATAAGCGCAAATCAACACGCAATACTGGGCGACCTGCGTGTAGGTAATTCCTTTCATGCCTCCAAAAACCGCATAGGCAAATACTATGGCCATGCCGATATAGATGCCGTTGTCGCTGGATACTCCCAGAAAACGTGAAAAAGCCACGCCGACACCCGTCATCTGGCCGATAATGTAAGTCAAAGACGCTATCAACAAGCAAACTACCGCCACGGTTGAAGCCGACTTCGAATAGAACCGGTCGCCGATAAACTGCGGCACCGTGAACTTGCCGAATTTGCGCAAATAAGGCGCCAGCAGCATCGCCAGTAAAACATATCCGCCGGTCCAACCCATGAGAAACGTGGCCCCACCATAGCCCATATTGGCAATCATACCCGCCATGGATATAAACGAGGCCGCCGACATCCAGTCAGCCGCGGTAGCCATGCCATTAAGCACCGGCGGCACTCCCGCACCCGCCACATAAAATTCGCTGGTGGATCCGGCTCGCGCCCAGATGGCTATGCCGACATACAAGGCGAAAGTCAATCCGACAATGATATAAATGGTTGCTTGAAGTCCCATACGCTAAATCCTTTATTCCTCGTGAACGTCAAAACGACGGTCAATTTTGTTCATTAATTTAGCGTAGATGAAAATCAACGCGATGAAGACGTACATCGATCCCTGCTGCGCGAACCAGAATCCCAACGGATATCCGCCCAAACTGAAGCGGTTCAGTGTGTCCGCTAACAGGATGCTTACGACTACAGAAATAAAACCCCAAACAGCCAGTATGCCCGCCAATAGTTTGAGCGTGGCCACCCAGTAAGCTTTGCTGCTTTTGTCCATAATCCGGCCCTCCTTGTGTTCTTTCATGGAGAAACACTATATACAAAAACTATAAACTGCTGCAAGGAAAAAAATTAAGGTCATCAATGCCTGTCGGACATTCAAGACTTGTTGTGGGGTCAACAGCTTGCCATGCTGTGTGCCGGCTATCATGCAGCTAAAACATTCGCATGTTTATTATTTCGACGGAGCAACGCAATAGATTTGCTGGAACAAGGCGGTTTTCCGATTCATAGCCTTTCAGTTGCTGTGAATACATGGTTGACATTCGCGTGCAGGTTTCGCATTGTCATCACCGTAATTTTGTTTTCAGGAAAACCTGCAGGGGCGCTTAAAACATTGACTTCCGGCCGTGAAATAGCGCTGCTGTTAGCGATGGTTCAGGAATCGATTATTCCAGGAGCCCGTGATGCAAAAGCGCCCGAACATTCTATGGATTTTCTCGGATGAGCATCGGCCTGATGTGGCCGGGTTCGCCGGCGATCAAGTCGTGAACACGGAAAATCTTGATCGACTTGCGGCGCGGTCGGTGTCGTTCTCGCATGCCACCTGTGCCAGCCCGATTTGCACGCCGAGCCGGATGACCATGCTCGCCGGCAAGGACGTTCATAATTGTTCCGCCTGGAACAACCACTGGGTGTTGTTTCCGGAGCATCTGACCTGGCCGGCCCATTTTGCCAACCATGGCTACCGCACCTGCCTGGTGGGGAAAATGCACTATGGCGGTAGAGACCAGTTGAATGGGTTCCAAGTCCGGCCTTACGGTGATTTGCGGCATGGCCTCGGCCACCAGCCGGAGCCTTTGTCAATGTATCCCGCCTATCACAATCCGCAAAGCGCCGGAGTCAGCGAAATACCCGAGAGTTTAATGCAGGATGTGGTGGTGACCAGGGAGGCGCTGGCTTTTTTACTGGAACATCACGATCGGGAACCTGACATCCCCTGGTTTCTCTGTGCCTCCTATGGCCGGCCCCACTCGCCGCTGACGTCCCCGGGACGTTATTTCCGCAGATACAACGGGAAAGTGCCGCCAGTGGAAGCGGGGGCGGAACACGCCGGCAACCTTGAGGATTTTGCCGCGGCGCTGGTCCATGATTTGACGCAGGAGCAGATCGAGCGCGGCCGTCAGGGGTACTACGCTTGTGTGGATTTCCTTGACGACTGTGTTGGCGAACTGCTTAACGGGTTGGAGCGGAATGGTTTGCTGGAGAACACCATTGTCGTTTACGCTTCAGACCACGGTGAAATGCTTGGTCTTTTCGGATGTTGGAGCAAGACGCAGTACTACCGGCCCTCGATCGGAGTTCCGTTGTTGATCAGCGGGCCGGGCATTGCCGGGGGGCGGACCGTCACGCATCCCACCTCGTTGATTGACGTGTATCCGACGTTTTGCAGCTTGGCCGGGCTACCCGTCCCGGCCGGGCTGGACGGCGTGGATTTCAGCGCAGTGCTGCGTAAACCTGAAACAGCCGCGCCCCATAGAGAATTCGTTTGCAGCTCCTATTATCGTCACGGAATAAGGGTGCATCATGGGCGCATACCGGATGATACTCCGCGAGCGGCGTGGCGTTGCGTTCACGATGGACATTGGAAATACGTGCAAGTGGAGCGCGGCGCGGAGTTGCTTTTCGACATGGACTCTGATCCGCTGGAGACGACAAACGTGGCCGACCGTCCCGGGAACTCCGACAGGAAAACCGCCATGCGGGACTGGCTGTTGCGCGATTTCAGTTTCGATACGGCCCACGAGCGGCTGCGCGCGGATTGGGATCGCTTGCCCGGCTTCCTTTCCGGGCATTTTCCAGGTTCTCCCAATCAGTACATGCTTCGTGATGGCAGGGTTTTCGATGCTGAGAAAGCGCTTTATGATGCCCGTTGGTTGGCGATTCCGCCCGGCGTTACCGGAGGCGTTATTCCCCAGCAATTCGGATGATGTTCTGGAGCTTAGACAGTCATGCATTCATTAAAAAAAATTACAAGCCCTCTCGCAATCACCATGTGGGACACGTCCTGGATCAGAAGACATTATCGGCGGGGTGGGTTCGAGGATTGGGACAAGGCGTTGGATGAACTGGTCGCGCGCGGCTATAATGCGGTACGGATCGATCCCCATCCCCATATGGTGGCCGATGGCCCCGGAGGCGAGCGGGTCGAAAAATTTCGCTGTATTCCCAACCGCGGTCACCAGACTTATGCCACTGCCATGTGGGGCAACCCGTGGACTGTCACCATCGAGCCCAGGGCCGCTTTGCTGGAGTTTATTCCTAAATGTGAACAAAGAGGCATATATATTGGTCTTTCCACATGGTTTAAAAGCTCGGAAGACGGCAGATTCGAACAGATTGAAGGTGAAGCTGAGCTGGTACGGGTATGGGATGAAACGCTTTTGTTTTTAAAAGACCACGAACTGCTGAATAATGTAATTTACGTGGATGTGCTTAATGAATACCCGAAATCCAACGATTTTGTCTGGCTGAAGAAAATGCTCAGCACCATGT
>JAIVGW010000093.1 GCA_020201415.1 Lentisphaerota bacterium | reverse complement strand
ACGGCGTCGTTTCGCCCCGACCAACAACAGCGCATCCAGGAAATCCGGACCGGCCTCCAGATTCCAGCGCCCCGGGTTTTCCACCTCCACCGGTTCGCGGCGCATGTCATGCAATCGCGCGGGACGCAGGCGGGGATCATACCAGACGCATTTGACATGACGCTCGGTATATCCAAAAGCGGCGGACCGTTCACGGACCATATCGGAACCGGTCAAACGGCAAAACCCATCCGCGCGCGCGAACCCCCTGCAGTCTTGAACCGGAACCTGCATGTGAACCTCCTTGCCCGGACACTTCCAAATCATCCGCGGCGGCAATTTTAGTTGAATGTCATCCGCCCGGGACATATTATACCCGCAGGATGGCATGGTCAATTTATTCATCTGTTTCCCTGCCGGCGAAAATAATTTCAGCAACCTTCATCATGATCAAAGTAGAAAATCTGACAAGAAAATTTGCCGGCGTCATTGCCGTGGACCGGGCTTGCTTTGAAGTTGCCCGCGGGGACATTGTCGGCATTCTCGGACCGAACGGCGCCGGCAAGACCACCACCCTGCGGATACTCAGCGGCTACCTGGCGCCCACCAGCGGCGAGGTCAGCATTGACGGCCTGACCCTGGGCGAACATTCACTGGAAATCCGCCGGCGGCTAGGATACCTGCCGGAACATGTGCCGCTTTACCCGGAAATGCGAGTCCGTGAATATCTTAAATTCCGCGCGCGCTTGAAAGGCGTGCCGCGTTCCCGTATCCGCTCACGCTTGACGGCGGTAACGGAACTGTGCGACCTGCAGGAGGTGGCCGGCCGGATAATCGGGCAATTGTCACAGGGTAACCGCCAGCGGGTCGGCCTGGCCGACGCCCTGATCCATGAACCGCAATTACTGATCCTGGATGAGCCCACCATCGGGTTGGACCCCAACCAGATCCGCTCCATCCGCCAAACCATACGCAACCTGGCCGGACGTTACACGGTGGTGCTGTCCACGCATTTTCTGGCGGAGGCGGAAATGGTTTGCCGCCGGGTGCTGATCATGCACCGCGGCCGCATCGTTGCCGCCGACACCCCGGACCAACTGGCCAGACTGGCGGCCGGCAATCTCTGCCTGACCCTGGAAATCAACGCCGCGCCGGACCGGGCGGAAACGGAACTGCGCGCGCTGCCCGGCATTTATGAAGTTGACGGAGGCCCCTGCCGCCCGGCAAGCGGTTCAGCGGGATGGTTTGTCTACAACCTGAAGTGCGCGATGGAACCGGACCACCGGCCGGCAATTTTTGAACTCATCCGCCGACAGGGCTGGCTGTTGCGGGAAATGCACAGCGAGCGCAAAAATCTTGAAGATGTTTTCGCCGCCCTGACTACCGCCGGGGAGGAGGATAAATGAATGCCTGTTGGACGGTTTTTCAACGACAGTTGCTGGCCTTGCTCCGCGCGCCGGCCACTTATGTCATCAGTGTGACCTTCCTGCTCGTCACCGGGTTCAGCTTCTGCCGGCTGACATCCCAGACCATGGAAGAACGCCTGCTGCCCGGCGACCTGTTGTTCGGATCTGTTTTTTTCTGGTTGGCAGCCATCATCGCCATGGCCTTGATCACCATGAGCGCATTTACCGAAGAGAAAAAGAGCGGCACGCTGGAAATGCTGCTGACTGCTCCCGTGACCGACACCCAGGTAGTCATGGCAAAATACTTTGCGGCGTTGATTGTTTTCCTGCTAATTTGTCTGCCCACCACGCTTTACATACCATTGCTGGAACTGGTGGGAGGGTGGCGCCTTATGATTGAGCCGGCGGTGCTGGCCGGCGGCTATACGGCACTGCTGCTGATTGGGGCTGCGGGGCTGGCCTGCGGCGTGTGCGCCTCCGCCTTGACGCGCAATCAGGCGGCGGCCGCCTGTATCTGCTTCACCATAGTCAGCCTGTTTTTCTTTGTGGATGTCTTTCGCCTGCTGCTGCCGCCCGAGGCGGCCTTATTCATCGAGGTCATCTCCCCCGCCCAGCACATCATGGATTTCACCCAGGGGATTTTTGATACCCGGCCGGTGATTTTCTACATCTCCTCATCGGTATTCTTCCTGTTTGCCACCGTAAAACTGCTGGAGGCCCGCCACTGGCAATGAAGTCCATGAAGATCAAAAGGGATTACAGACGCCTGCGCAGATGGATGCGCCTGAATACGGCCGGCGCCCTGCTGCTGGCCGCCGCCCTGACCCTGATGGCCAACTACCTCGCCCAGCGCCATTGGTGGCGCGCCGATTTCAGCCGCGCCGCCTATCACACCCTCTCGCCCGCCACCCTTGAACTGATTGCCGACGCCCATGAACCCATCAACATTATTGCACTGGCAACCCCCGGCCACGAACTGTTCCGCGACCTGCGGGGATTGCTGCGGGAATACCAGCATGCCGCCGACCATGTCCGCACGGAACTGGTTGATCCTCACCGCGACCTGGCACGCAGCAAGGAACTGGCTGTGCGGCACGACTTTGCCGAGCCCAACCATCTGATTGTGGAAGTCGGTGATCGCGTCCGCTTCATTGCTCTGCGCGACTTGGCGGATTACGACTATTCACCCATGCTCCAGGGACGCGGCAAGACCATCAGCAGTTTCAGGGGCGAACAGGTTATTTCCACAGCTATTCATTCCCTGCTGCAGGCCCGGCGGCCGATAGTGGGATTCATCGCCGGACATGGCGAGAAATCCATTGATAATCATGACTCCCTGCAGGGCTATTCCTCCATCGCCCGGCTGATTCGCCGCGGCAATATTGAAGTGCAGACGGTGCTGCTGGACGATGGCGCTCGCTCGCTCGCCCAGTATGACGCCCTGGTGATAGCCGGCCCCACACGCCGAATGACGCTCACGGAACTGGACATGCTGCGCGGTTACCTGAACAATGCCGGACGGCTTTTCCTGCTGCTTGATCAGGGCATCGATGCGGGGCTCAACCCGCTGCTGGAGGAATGGGGCGTGAAAGTCGGCAATGACCGCGTCATCGGCCTGACCCTCACCGGCGGGGAACTGCTGGTGCCCGCTTACGGCCGCCACCCCATCACTGCCCGTATGCAAAATGTCACCACCATCTTCAACACGCCCTGCTCCATCCAACCCCTGGCAGCCACCAGCGCCGCGGCCGACCGTCCGCGGGTCACGGTGCTGGCGGCCACCACCGAACAGGGCTGGGCCAACAAATCAGCTTATCAAAATCCGCCGAAGTTTGATCCGAAAACCGACCAGCGCGGACCGATTGCCGTGGCCGTGGCCGTGGAAAAAGGCATAGCGGAAAATCTGGAGATGGAGTTGAAGTCGGCCCGCATGGTCGTCTTCGGCGACTCCACCCTGGCAACCAACGGCGCGTTGATCGCCGGTTATGGCAGCGATCTGTTCCTCAATTCCCTGCAATGGTTATTGGAAATATCGCAACCCATGGCAATTGCCGCCAAGCAGCCGCCGACCTTGCAAATCAGCCTGCCGCGCACGCGGCAGCACCTGCTCTACGTGCTTTTGGGCGGCGGCATCCCCATGGTTTTGGGCATGCTGGGTCTGGTGGTGTTGTGGCTCAGGAGAAAGTGATGCAGTCTCAAGGATACCCTTCATATTTTCGTACCACCATGATGCTGCTGGTGCTTACTTGCGCCGTGGCGGCCTACATCCTGC
>JAIVGW010000323.1 GCA_020201415.1 Lentisphaerota bacterium | reverse complement strand
GGGTCTTGACTCATCCGGCGCTGACGGCGGCGATTGTCGGGATCAAAACGCCGGAACACGTCCGTTCTATTGTCAAGGCGGCCGATGATGTGCTGTCCGGCCAGATGTGGCATGCCGCCGCGGGCATCATGCATAAAGCAGGTTAGTCGACGCTGTGGCGCAGTTCCATCAGTTCGGCTTCACGTTGTTGCAGGCGCTGTGAAATTTCGCGCAGGTTGTGGCCCATGCGCACAATGCGGTCTTTCAGGCGTGCGTTTTCCTGCACAGCTTGCCGGCTCATTTCTGCGTAAAGCTGCCGGCTTTTTTCCCAGGCTTGTTCCAGTTGCTGCAGACTGGCGTCTTGCGCCGAAAGGCGTGTGTTCAACTCCATGTTAAGCTGTTGGACGCGTGCGATGGCCTGGCGCAGTTCCATCAATTGCTGTTGCCTGGGTGCGTTGTCCCGGTCTGGTTCAAGGCGTGCCTGTTGCAATTGTTCCTCCGGTTTGCTCATGGGTTCGTTCCACAGAGCGATTTTTTCCGCCAGCTTCTGCCTGGCGGCACGAAGTTCCTCGCGTTCCTCGATCAGCTGCGTTTGCGACTCACCAATCCATTGGGTAGTTTCTTCAATCTCCGCCTGCAGTCTGGCTGTCGCGGCCCTGCCGCTCCGGAGTTCGGCTTGGGTTATAGTGGGAGCGGACGGCGCCGGTTGGGCTTTCGG
Organism: Lentisphaerota bacterium; assembly: GCA_020201415.1. Lineage (GTDB taxonomy): Bacteria > Verrucomicrobiota > Kiritimatiellia > JAAZAB01 > JAAZAB01 > JAIVGW01. The sequence goes on along the minus strand of JAIVGW010000323.1, from coordinate 6,882 downwards.
GGGCGCTGTGTCGGTTTTCGCCCGGGTGGTGAGCGGCGGTGTGGGTGGTTCTGTTTTTCGGGGCAATTTGGCTGAGACACAGCACAGTTGCTGTATACCCGTGTCCTGGGCCGCCGCAGCGCCGCCGCCGGCAAGCAGCAGCCCCGCCCCGAGGGCTGCCCAAGCCGGCCATTTAAATTTCATTACCAGAATCATGTTTTGTGAAGCCGGTTGTTTTGGCTTGTCAACTGCCACGCCCATAAAAAGTTGCGCCCGATATGAAAACAATTCTTGCGGCTGGTGCCTTTGGCCTGGTTGATGGGGCGGCCGGTGCGGTCCAGTATTGCATACCACTCGCCCAATAGTGGATCGGCAAAATGCCCGAAGCTGTAGGCATGGATTTTTTCGTAAGCTTCCCGAAACCATGGGTCTGAAGTCTCGGCGCAGGCCAATAATAAACCATAGAGGGCTTCGGCGTGTTGCCACCAGAGCTTGGAATCAGCCAGCACCATTGCGGTGTCCGGAATCGGTAGGTGCGCGGCGTCCACATCGTTGAAAAGACCGCCATATTCCTTGTCCCAGCCCCATTCAAACCCCCATTTAATCCAGTTGATGCCGGCTTGTTTCAGATCTGAGGCGTTACGATGCAGTCCCTCGTGAATCAGGAAAATACCGCCTTCGATCATGTGGCCGGGATTGATCCAGCGTCCCATCCAGCCCGGCGCTTCCCCGCCGTCTTCCCATTCCACGACTTCCAGCACCAGGCGGCGTTCCGGTTTCTGATGGTATTTGAGCATGTAGTCCAGGCATGCATCTGCGCGTTCACGGTCCGTGGCGGTTTCGCCCTGAAACAGGCGCAGTTGTTGGATGACGTTCAGAACGATCATGGCATGACCGTGCCGGCGTATGGTGCAGGTTTTGGGATCCCATCCGGCATTGCGCTCGCGGTTGCCGGCATCCTGGGTATAGCGCCAACAGCGGTCAAACAATTGGCGGGCCTGCTGGTGTAGTTTTAGGTCCTGGGTGGCGCGGGCATATTCGGTGAAGGCCAGGACGGCGGAAAGTTCCGCAAAAATATCCAGGGGTTTTTCCAGTGGCCGCCCGTCGCGCGTCATGGAGTAATAAATGCGGTTGTCGGAGGTGAAGGCGTGTTTTTGGAGGAATTCCACCCCCAGCCGAGCGGTGGCCAGCCATTCCGGACGCTGCTCCAGTTCGTTGTGCATGTGCGCCATGGTCCAGGCCACCCGGCCTTGGGACCACATACATGATTTGGTGTAGTCATACACCGTTCCGTCGCGATTGAGATTGGTATGGTAGCCGCCGCCGGTGGGGTCCGGGGCGAATTTCACCCAGAACGGCAGGATGTCCCGTAACAGGCAGTTTTTGTAAAAGTTACCAAGGTCCGCCGGCGCGGGAGGCGCATGTGTCGGCTCATCCATCATGAGGCATCCCAGAGCGGTTTTTCCAGGAATTCGGCCAGGAGCCGGGCATCCTCGCGCAGCCGGCGTTGATTGCCGTGATCGACCACGTTGCGCCGTGATCCATCCCGCATGACCAGGTTGAGTTCATAGCTGTAATATGAGGTTTTGTTGCCGCGGCAGTATTTGGAAAGCAACTGCAGGGCGTGAATGTCGTCCAGCCGGCAGCTGCCGGCGTGGTCCATGCGGCGGACAGTTTGATGTGGCGGCGTACGGCTGCGCCAGAAAAAGCCGCTGCGTTTGTCAAATACCACGGGCGTTCCGAACCAATACAACATTCCGATGGAAACGCCGGTAAAGGCCAGGCCGATCAGCAGCGGGATCCACAATTCGCTGCCACCGGAGATTGCGCCGGTAATGCCCGCCACGGTGAATCCCAGCAGGAACCCTGTGCCAATCACCAGGAAGATCAGGCAGAAGATGCGGCCGGCGATAGTCAGTTTAAACTCCATGCGCAGCGGGTGAGTGGTGACCAGCCGGTGGGTGCGGAAATTTGCTCCGCCGCGTTTAAGTGGCTTCCAGTCGGTGTGTTTGGCTGCCGCATCACCGAAAATTTCCGGATCCACTGCGTTTTTTTTAAGTGTCTGCCGTATTTTCAGCATAGTCGTCCCTGAGTGCAATGGAATGGGTTGATTATTATTATCCAAAGACCGCCGAAGAAAAAAATAATTTTACGGCATATGATTTTATTAGCACAAAAAGTGTCGGACTGCCAGCCCTTTCCTTCGAATTGGCCGCTTTCAAAACTTACGTTTTGAAGCAAAAATTGAGTTCAGTGATATCATCCTGGAATGAGCAGTTGGGCTGCCGCTGCAGAGAGATTAGGGTGAAGGATTATGGCGAAAGATTAAGGAAACAACGAGATCCAACCTAATCTTTCGCCTTATTCTTGCGCCCGGAGGGTGCGAGTATCGCGCAAGACTTGGATGCTTATACTCATCTGTTGTTCAATGTGTTATGGGCTATGGCCTCAACTGCGGGGCAGTTGAACTGCAGGATACAGGATTATATTTCCAACGTTCACGCTCTACCTCACCTTGGCCGTCCGCGGGCAAGGTGTAGGTGAGCAGCGTGTTGTCGGGCCATTCTGTCTCATTGCTGTGCCCGGAGTCCATCCTGTAATTTCTCCGTAATCCGCTCCCGCAGGCTCTTCGGGGCGAGCACTTATACGTCCGGCATCCAGGACAGGATCCACCGCACCAGTTCCTTGCACCCCTTTGTTTCCAGCCGCATCTCGATGCGTCCGTCCGCTCGCGCCCGGAACTTCTGCGACGGGTGCCACTGCCGTTCGGTGATGTAGACGGCCAGTTTCGGCTCGAATAGCAGCCGGACCTTGATCGGCTGCTCGCCGCCGACGCTGAACCGCGACAGGGCGAACGTCGCCACACGCGCCTACCACACGATTGCGAAAGAGATCGGCATTACGAAGATCATCCCGGCGGGAGACGCCTTTCGGCTGGCCGGCGAGTCGCCCGAGTGGAAGTTCGAATGGGACCCCAACTTCGACTACGAGAATCCAACGTGTCCGAACCTGCCGAATGAAAATAACTCCTTGAATGGGGGCTTCGCTTGGCGCGACAAGGGCGGCAGCGCGGCTGCGGAGGGGAGAGCAACCGAAGGCGGCAGACGGCGATGGCGCCAACAAGGAGTTTAAACTCGCAGGCTCGCATGCGAGTGGTGAGGGCATGTATCTCGCCGCTTGCATTTGGTTCGAGTTCTTCTACAATGAGGATGTTAGAAAGATCCATGCCAACCCCGGGTTTCTCGGCGAACGAGCTGCCTCGCTGCGGGAAATCGCACACAAAGTCGTAAGCGAGGGAGTCCGGCCGGCTGCCTGGCCGGCAGACCTGGGGGAGTGAACATACTAAGTAGCGAGGAGGTCTCTCCTTTGAGCGAGAACATTCATGGTCAAATCGTCTTTCCGCTCCGCTGGCACGTCGCGGGGCCGGTGGAAGCCGCCATCCCGGCACCGGCGCCTTCCGATCTTAAGCGCATCCCCGACACGCTGGAAATCGGCGGCCAGATTCTGCGCGCCGTTGAGGTCGTGCCGACCCGCAACCAGTACGATTTCCGCGCGCTGTTCGGCGAACCGCCCTACAGCGTGGGGCGCGCGGTCTATGTCTTCGTGCCGCTGGACTCGCCCGTGGAGCAGACGGTTACACTCGGCATCGGCGCCGACTGGTTCGTGCAGGTATGGCTGGACGGTGACTTCACCTCCATCCTGCCGCCGCGCCGTACGCTGGACGCCTCTGATCTTTTCCGGGAATATCCCAGCGATCCGGAGGCGCCGCTGCGCTGGACCCCACCGTCCGGCTTCGATCCGAACGCGGCGGACCTGGGTATGCCGCCGCTCCATGAGGCTGAACATGTCGAGCTGTTTCATGCCCTGCGGAGCCAGGCGCCGGTTGATGATGGGGGAACGGGCGTCTATGAGAGCCGCCGGCACGGCACGTGGAATCACGTGGCCCGCGTCGCCGTCTTCGGCGACCGGCTGATCGCTTATTGGCGCAACCATGCGATGGACGAGGGCGGGCCGAGCACCCGCATCCTGGGGCGCGTAGGCCGGATTCTCAGCGCCGTTGGAGAGGTCGATTGGGGCAGGGCGGACGACCTCATCGAGCCGGCGCCGGCACCTGTGCCTGTGCGTCGGCGCAAGCTGCACGGCGATCGGGATGCGGTGCGCGGCGCAGCCGCACGCGGGACGTTCTGCTTGATCGGCGGACGGCTCTTCTTCTGCGGCTACCTGGTGGCGAAACATGGATTTGCCTCAGACCCCGCGTTCGGCATTGTTGAAGGCAATGTCGGCGGCGGCCGACGGATTCCGTCGCAGAGTTTTAACTTCGGTCCGGGTCCCGCGACGCTCGGTCAGGGAAACGTTGAGTGGGACCTCGGATTCCGCTTCTACCAGGAGTGGGGCATTCGGGAGGGCCGTTTCGAACCGCTATCCCCTCTGTACAAGGAGAACGAACTGCCGGCCACGCTGCCGATGACACCCGACCTGGCGTTGCCGCTGGAGCCGCTGGTCGCGCCCTATGCTGACGCCCCGTTGTTGTCCGCGGCGCCGTCCGATGTTCAGGAGCTTATCCGCCAAGGGGCGCGGCAGAGTCTTGACCGCGCGCCGCGGTACCGCCCAGGGACGAAACGTCTGGCCCACGACGGTCACAACGGATTGGCGCATGAGACGGAGTTTCAGCGCCCCGATGGATCCTGGGTGTCGGTGCGCGATAACCAGAAGCCGTGCGTCCAGCCGTTCTACTACGCCGCCGAAAAGCCCGACGCGGAGTCATACTATCCGTCGGCGCGGCGTACAAACCTGTACGGGGCGGTCAACCCGGCGGCGGGCGAACTGCCCGATGGGCGCGTGTTCATCGTCGGCAACTCGCCGCGCCGGCGTTCGATGTTCATCTACGTCTCCCGCGACGGAAGGCTTTTCGACCGGACATGGTTCCTGCTGCACCGGCAAGTGAAGGACTATACGCCCGGCGCGATGAAGCGCGAGGGCGGGCCCGGCAGCGGGCCGCAGTATTTTGTGTCGGCGGTCGTCGGCGGGAGCCTGTGGCTGATCTACAGTCTCTGCAAGGAGCATGTGGGGGCGACGCGGGTTCCGCTGGCGGCGTTGTAGGTGGCGCCACGCATACCAGGAGGCAGCGCCGGACCTACTGGGGGAGCGTGGGTGCATGGCTGGTTGGTAGCTCCGCCGCTATGCGTGGGAGTGGCGGTGGTCCCGCGCATAGCGCCGGACCTATCAAAAAGTGAGTGTGACTCAGTAAAGGAATTAGTATATGCCCTCCAAAGTCTCCAATGTGTTGTTCGTGATCTGTCACGATATCGGCCGCCGGTATGGCTGCTACGGGAATCCGCAGATTCTTACGCCCAATCTTGACCGGCTGGCGCGCGAATCGGTGCAGTTCGACAATCACTTCTGTCAGTGGCCGTTGTGTGGACCTTCCCGTGCCAATATTTTCAGCGGCTGCCGGCCGCTGACGACCGAACGGTACGCCTTTGAACCGTTCTTCCCTGAGTTCCGCAAGAAGATGGCCCCCGGCTTCCAGTCGCTGCCCGAGCTGTTCAAAGCGCACGGTTATCAGGCACTGGCTACGGGGCTCATCTATCATGACGTCAACGACCCGGATTCCTGGAGCCGGCCCGAATGGGAACCGCCTGCCGCGAACGACATGCCGGACTGGGCCGCGGGCTGGCTCGCCACGAATGAAGTGACCCGCTACCGGCTGCCGGAATCGCGCGAGTTGATCCGCCAGCGTCTGGAGACCTTGCAGGCCGACGGGTATCAACGGGCGGACTTCAAGATGGATGCAGTCCGGCGCAAGGTCCAGGGGCCGGCCGTGGAGGGGTGTGAGGGGGAGGACGAGATCTATTACGATGGCAAAGTCAACCGCAAGGCCGTCGAGTACCTGGAACAGATGGATGGGCAGACCCCGTTCTTTCTGGCCGTGGGCTTCGTCAACGCCCACACGCCGTTCATGGCGCCGAAGAAGTACTGGGATCTGTATGACCGCAGCCAACTGCGCCTGCCCGAGAACCAGGACGATCCCGAGGGGAGCCCGGAATGGGCGTCCGGCGATTCGGAGCCGGCCCAGTTATACACATCCAATGGCTATGAAAAGCCGTGGCGCGCCAGTCGTGAGCAGTCCCTGGAACTGCTGCATGGCCGCTATGCCGCGATCAGTTACTTCGATGCCCAGGTGGGCAAATTGGTCGAGGCCCTGCGCCGGCGCGGCGTGTACGACGATACGCTGATTGTGGTGACCTCGGATCATGGATTTCACGAAGCGGAGCATGGTTATTGGGGCAAGCACAACCTGTGGGATGTGTCGCTGCAGGTGCCGCTGCTCATGCGCATTCCCGGCATGATCGAGAAGGGAGTCCGGATTTCAGCGCTCACGGAGCATGTGGATATCTTTCCCACGTTGTGTGAGTTGCGCGGGTTGCCGGTGCCGGGGTATGTCGAAGGCGACTCCCTGGTCCCGCTCATCCGGCAGCCGGAGCGCCCCTGGAAGCGAGCGGTGTTCGCGCATCGCAAGCATATGTGGCACGACCGGATTCAGGCCTATGCGTTTGCCCATTCCGTGCGCACTCACACGCACCGGCTGAACGTTTACCTGGATGACCGGGGAGCGCGCCTTTATACCGAACTGTTCGACTACGTCAAGGATCCGCTGGAGACTACCAATGTTGCCGGGGATCCCGCGCATGCCAGTGTAATGCGGGAATTGTCGGAATGGCTCAAGGCCGGCTGGCAGTCCTGCCGGCCCGGGCACCATGCGTGAGCAAATATGGGAAGTATTAGGGGTCACGTCTCGACATTCTACAAATGATTTGACATTTAATGTTGAATTTGGTTGTCTTTAGTCATGGCAAGGCCTTTAAGAATAGATGTTGAGGGTGGCTGGTATCACGTCATTTC